>JBDTSX010000152.1:0-8908 GCA_039930925.1 Acidobacteriota bacterium
CGACCTACATGGGCGGGCGGATGGACCTGCGGCCTGGCGTGGCGACGCTGTCGATGGACGGCTCGTGTCCGCGTGCGATTCTGCCCGGGCTCTCGGCCGAGGATGCGCGGCGCGTCTACTACTACGCCATCTTTCCGAACCTGCTCCTCAGCCTGCATCCTGACTACATGCTGGTGCACACGTTGTGGCCGATCGCGCCCGACCGCACGATCAATATCTGCGAGTGGCATTTCCTCCCGGCGGAACTGGCGCAGCCGGGGTTCGACGCGTCGGACGCGATCGACTTCTGGGACATGACCAATCGGCAGGACTGGCATGTATGCGAGCTCTCGCAGGCTGGCATCGGATCTCGCGCCTACACGCCGGGTCCGTATTCGAATCGCGAGGATCTGCTGTTCGCGTTCGACCGCATGATCGTGGACCTGCACGCGCCTCACACCTCCTGACGATCGACGCGCGCGTCCGCGCGCGCAGCATTCGCGGTGTCCGGTGTCAGCCGCGAGTTCGCGCTTGCCTCGCTGCTCTCCGCTTCAATCATCAGGTGATGCACTCGCACTCAGCCCTACACGATCACCGAGCTCGCCACCCGAGTGACCCAGCGGCTCAGCGCCCCACTGGATCCACGGCGTGACACGGGTGCCGGGACCGCCAACGACTCGAGCGCGGCGGCCAGATCCGCTGCGCGGGCGAACCGCCGGTCCGGATCCGGATCCAGCGCCCGCAGGATGATCGCTTCGAGCGCTCGGTCCACACCTGGATTGATTCTCGACGGCCTCGCAAGACGCCCGCACAGAATCGACTCGATCAGCCGGACCGGCTGTGGATCGTTGAACGGCGCGCGGCCGCACGCCATCTCGTAGAGCACGGCGCCGGCGCTGAAGATGTCGGCGCGCGGACCTGCCGGCGTCCCTCGCAGGCGCTCGGGCGGCATGTATTGAATCGTCCCCGTGAGTCCCGGTGTGGAATCGAACGCCACCGTGGTCGTCGTGGGCCCGTTGACCGGACTCGCGAACGTCGCCACGCCAAAATCCAGAATCTTCAGCAGGCCATAGGGAGTAACCCTGAGATTGCCGGGCTTGATGTCGCGATGGACGATCCCGGACGCGTGTGCCGCGGCCAGCCCCCGCCCGAGTTGTGCGCCAAGCGAGGCCACGGTCGGCGTGTCCAGCGGCCCGGCCTTCAGCATCGCGTCCAGGGTGGTACCCGGGACGAATTCCATGACGAGATAGTCGATGTCGCCGTGGGATCCGAAGTCGAACACGGCGGCCACATTCGGGTGGCTGAGGCGCGAGAGCGTCAGGGCCTCTTCGCGGAGCCGGCGGCGTGCCTGGGGATCCAGCCGGTCCCCGGGCAGCACCTTGATGGCGACACTCCGGCAGAGATGCGTGTCTTGCGCGAGGAACACGATCCCCATGCCCCCGACGCCCAGGGGCTGTTCAAGATGATAGTGGGCGAGTGTGCATCCAGCAGTTGCGGCGGCCATCGTCCCCTCCGGTAAACAATGGGTTCACTGGAGACAACGGCCGCGAGGGATTTACCGTACAGACGGGATTTTGGATCGTCTCTTTCGGGACTTTTGTTGGGAAATTTCGAGAGGGCGTGGCACTTCTGGCCGGTTTCCAGGCCACTGGACCCACCGGCCGTCCGCCGGACGGGAACCGGCGCCGGCGGCGTACAACAGAACTTCGCGGATGCCGTCGATCCCGAGCGCCCGCTCGATTCGGCGGTCCTCGAGCGCCATCGTGCAAAAGGGAGCGAGGCCGAGCCAGGTGGCGGCCAGGCAAAACGTCTGGCAGACGTGCCCGGCTTCGAGCAGCACTGCCCGGTAGCCCCGAGGGTGGTCGTACCGGCGCCAGACGCGCGGCAGCACCGCCGTCATGAACACGACGATGCCGGCGCCGGCATACCAGGCCTGGCCCCCGAGATACGCGACCGCCTGCCTGGAGGTGGCCCCTTTTCGGATCAGGTGCAAGCGGCCGGTGCGGGCGGAGTAGTGATACAGGCCCGGGGCGACGCCGCGGACCCGGAGCACGAGCACATAGCCTTCGACCGGATGGCACGCGCCGCCGGAAGGCGAGGTTTTGAACAGCACGTCACCGCCCGACCGGGTGGCGCCGACCATCTGCGCGCCGAAGGTGAGGTCCAGCAGCGGACCGAGCTCGTCTTTTCGAATCGCGCGCCTGCCAAAGCCCCGCCACGTCCTTCTTCCCAGGAGCACGTCCGCGAACTCGCCATGGTAGGGACCGGCCGGCAGCGCCGTTTCAGCGCCCCGAACGGGCTTGAAGGGGCCGGGAGGGGGCTCCGCCCGGGACCTGCGCTCCTGTTCCTGTTCGGCCTCCTCTTCCTCGACCCCTCGCAGCCACTTGACGTCGCGGGTGCCAAAGTGAAATGCGGCGGCAAGCGGCGGCCAGCCGGCAGCAAGCGCGCCAGCCGGCACGGCCCGGCCGACGTCGAGAACGATAGACGACGACGAGACGGCCGGCGCATCTCGTGCCCGTGCGCGGCGGGTCCGGGCGGAAGAAGACCGAGCGGTCACCGTCCTCGCGTGGCGGCTGCTTTCTTCGCGGACTTCTTGGCTGTCTTGCTGGCGCCTGTCCGCCCGGCGGCTTTCGGTGCCGTCGGCGTGAAGACCTCGACGCTGACCACGAGTCGGCCCTGCCTGAACGACCTGGCGTCGCCCCTGGCAAGGATCCCGTTGTAGATCACGCTCGACAGCGCGCTCGCCCGTCCATCGTCGCATCCGAATTCCAATTTGAAGGTCTTCGCCGGCTTCGAGCCTGGCGATTTACTGGCTGCCATGTGTCTCCTGTCGCTGAAAGTGTGCGGCTTCCGCCCGCGGTAGCGCAGTGTATGTATGCGCCGAAGGCGGGGTCAAGGGCAATCAGTGCCCGGGCGGGGCCTGGCTGCGAATAGATCACACCGCCGCGCGCGGCCGCGGGCGCGGGGCGGGGGGACCGATCAGGGGGATGGGGATGAGGGGAGGGGTGGGAACCGCATCCGCGCGATGAGCGCGATAAATCGCGGGTCGCCGTGGAGGCTGTCCAGTCGTGGATCGGAGCGCACGTTCACGAGCGTCGGATCCTGCTCGCGATAGGCCGTCTCGAGAGCGTCGAGCGCCAGGCTGCTGCGACCTTCGGCGGTGTAGATCAGTGCGGTGTAGTACGGCGGCACGTGCCAGTCGGACGCATGCTCCTGGATTTGCGCCAGCGCCGCCTCCGCTCCGGCCCGATCGCCGGACTTCGCTTTGACGTAGGCCACGAAGCTCAGGTTCACGCCAGGCGACGACATGAATGGCGCGGCCTCCCGCAGGTGATCGAGCGCCTCCGGATATCGCCCCAGTTCGGCGAGCGCCCGCGCGAGGAGGGTGTGCGCGGATGCGTTGTGCGCGTCCAGGCGCAGCGTGGCCTCGAGGTGCGTGACCGCGTCAGCATACCGGCGCTGAAAGAAGAGATGCCACGCGACGTCACGGTCGATGCTGATCGACAGCGGCTCGAGCTCCTTGGCCCGCTGGATCTCCGTCCACGCCGCGTCGTAGCGCCCCATCGCGGTGAGATAGTCCGCGTACCAGTGATGCGCCACGCTGTACTGCGGATTGAGCGAGATGGCTTTCTTGAACCGGGCATCGGCGCCGGCCCAGTTCCAGTCGTGGAAGTAGGTCTGGAACGCGAGCGAGGTATGGGCCTCGGCGAGCTCGGGGTTCCGGTCGAGTGCGTTGAGCACCGCCTCCTTCGCGAGACGCCGCGCTTCGAGCGGGGTCAGGCCGCCGAACGCCGCGACGCCGAGCGCGGCGTAGGCGTCGGCCATGCCGGCCCACGGTTCCGCGTAGCCCGGGTCGAGCGACGCGGCTTCCTTGAAGCTGGCGATCGCGCGGTTCAGCGACGCCTCGTCCCGCTCTTCCGCGTAGACCCGTCCACGCTGGTACGCTTCGTAGGCGCGATAGGTGGTGACCTGGAGCGGCGATGGCGCTCCCGGCCGCTGCGCCGCGCCAATCGCGTGGGCGACATCTCCGGCGATTTGACGCGCGACCGCGGGAACACTGGAATCGTACAAATCGTATTCGTGCGACCAGAGTGACTGCCCTCCGGCGCGCACGACCGCAATCGTGACCACCTTGCGCGTGCCGCTGCGCCGCAGTTCTCCCTGGACATATCCGTCGGTGCCGAACCGCGCGCGCTGCGCCGCGTCCACCGGTGGCTGCCCGGCCGAGGCGCTCTTCACCGCCACGTCGAAGCGCTGCATCTCCCGGACGAGATCGGTCGTCAACCCGTCGAGCAGGGGATGCTGGTCGGCACCGCGCTCGGCCGAGACGAATGGCAGGACGGCAATCGAGCCGACGGTGGGGGACTTTGCGGGAAACGCCACGAGCGACGTGACCGCGGCGATCAGCATCGCGGCACAGGCGATGAGCCAGGCCGGCGTGATCCGGCGCCGCGGGACCGGCTGCTCCGCGGACTTCAGCCCCCGTTCCATCTCCCCCGCGGTCGTGAACCGTCGAGCGGGATCCGCTTCGAGGGCGCGTTCGATGGTCTCGACCAGTGAGGTCGGAATGTCAGGACGACGATCGCGCAGCCAGGTGCGGATGCCGTCGGCATGCATTGCCCGGAGAGCGTCGAGATCGTCCGCGATGCAGGGATACGTGCCGGTCAGCAGATGGAACAGCAGGACACCGAGGCTGTAGACGTCGCTGCGGCAGGTCGGGGGCTCGCCGGCGAGCACTTCAGGAGCGACATAGAGCGGAGTGCCCGCGAATGCGCCGGCATCGCCCCCCTGGGCGCGGCCCGCGCCAAAATCCATCAGGACGATCCGTCCGCCCTCTTCCCGCATCACGTTCTGGGTTTTGACGTCGCCGTGGACCAACCCCGCTGCGTGGACCGCGGCCAGCGCGCCGCCGAGATCGACACCGACGCTCGCGACTTCGCCGGCGCCCATCGAGTTGTGCGCCAGCAGCCAGGCCTCGAGGGTGCGGCCGTTGACCAGCTCCATCCAGAGCCCGGCGCGGCCGTCGCGGACGTCGGCGCCGTAGACCGCGACGACATTGGGGTGACGCACCGCCGCCAGGGAGCGTGCCTCGCCGAGGAGACGATCGAGCGGCTGCGCCGCGGAGGCCGCCTGGCGGAGCAGCTTGAGCGCGACATCACGATTCAGCTGTGGATCGCGCGCCAGGAAGACTTCGCCGTACGATCCGCCGGCAATCCGGGCGCGCACGGCGAGATGTCCCCATTGGAACGGGACCGCGGGACTCGCGGAAAGGGCCTCGCCCTCGCCCGCTGCCGGCGGCCCCGCAGGCCCGTCGGCGACGAGCGTCCGATGCAGCTCCGCGACGCGCGCCACCAGCCGCAGGTTGCGGTAGCGCCGCCGCTCGAGATCGCTCGCGGCGCGCGTGTCGAGCGCGCCCCAATCGATCTCGACGCCGTCCGCGAGCGACTCGATCACCGCCTGGTAGTCGATGCGTTCAGACTTCATCGAACTGCTCCAGCAGGCGCGCCAGCGCACGCGTGACCGCCACCCGCGCGGCATTCGCGTTGGGCTTGCCGAGGATCACGGCGAGATCCTGATAGTCGTGCTGCAGCTCGATCCGGCCGATGATGGCCTCGCGGTCGCCCGGCCGCAGCCGCTGAAGCGCGGCTTCGTAGCGTTCGACTCCCTGGCGCCCAATCGCCACGTCGAGCGGAGAGGCCGCGTCGGCCGCGTGTGACTCGGTCAATTCGACCGGGGCTGGCCGCCGGCCGAAGCGCCTCGCTTCGTCGCGGATCCGGTTGAGGACCGCCTGCCTGAGGTATGCCTGGAGCGCCCCTTCGTGGCGCGACTCGAATTGATCGAGCCGCCGAAGCGAGCTGAGCACCGTTTCCTGTACGAGGTCCTGCGTGTCCAGGGCGCCGCGGGCGGCGGAAGGCAGACGTCCGCGCGCCCACCGCCGCAGCGGCGGAATGCATCGCGCAAACAACTGGTCGAGCGCGTCCCTGTCCCCGGAGCGCACCCTGGCGAGAAGTTCCAGGGTGGAATCGAGGGGTTTCGGCGCACCGAGGGGCCCGGGGTCCGGCGTCATTGCCTTTATGTGGGGCTGATGATACCCGTACCCGACCGCCGGCGTTAGCCGGGAAGCAGAGGCAGTCCATTCCATTTTTTCGCACGGGGAAACGTCCACTGTGAGGATCAACGGCGGCCCGGCGGGAAACGTACACGAATCGGCGCTTCCAAGGGACCGGGCGACCAATGCCGGGTGTGAGTGAACCAACCGGCCCAGAGCCGCCTCGGCAGTGAGCGTGCGCGGCTGCGCCGGCTCAGGCATTCAGGTGGGATTCATTTTTCGTGCGGGACGCGCCGGCACCGGTTCGACGTGCGCAGACAGGCCGCGTGATTGGGACCGCGCCGCGGATGCGACGGGCGGGTCAGGCGGGCGGAGTGGCCACTTTCCGGGGCGGATTGAAGAACGGCAGCGGCACGACCCGGGCCCGGACGCGGTGGCGCACGGCTTCGACCGTCACCTCCATCTGGAGTGTCGTGCCGGGGGCATGATGCGGGCGATCGATCGTCGCCAGCGCAATCATCTTCTTGAGCACCGGCGACCAGGTCGTGGACGTCGCCTTTCCTACCTGCCGGCCCGAGCGATAGACCGGAACCGCGACACGCGAGGCGGTCGCGGGGACGGCAGGCGCGAGCCCGAGGTTCTCGTAGATGCGCTCGGCCTCCGTCCACTCGACCTCGAGCCCGACCACCTGCCGCGCGTGGCCGGCGGCGTGCGCTTCGCGCAGCGCCTGCTGCCCGATGAACCGTCCCTTGTCGAGGCTGACCAGCCGCCCCAGGCCCAACTCGTACGGCGTGTAGGCCTGCGCCGGGATCAGGGCTTTCTTGCTGCTGAAGAAGTCCACTTCGATCAGCATCAGGCCCGCTTCGATGCGCGCCACGTCGAGCGCCAGCATGCCGGCCGGCTTGATATCGAACCCCCGCCCGGCAGCCATCAGCGCATCCCACACCCGCACCGCCTGCGGCGCGGGCATCCAGATCTCGTAGCCAAGATCGCCGGTGTAGCCGGTACGCGAGATGTCGACGGCAACGCCGCCGATCGTCCCGCTGGTCGCGCGAAAATACTGGAGACGGTCGAGGTCCGCGCCCGCCGCACGCAATAGCCGCGCGGACGTCGGCCCTTGCAGCGCGAGCGCGGCGGTGTCCTCCGAGATGTCGTCAATCGCCACGCTCAGGCCGGACGCATTCTGACGGAACCAGCGCAGACTCGGATCCGCCGCGGTCCAGCGGAACATGTCCGGCGCAAGCCTCGCCACCGTGCCATCGTCGATCACCTTGCCGTGCTCGTCGCACCACGGCGTGTAGAACACCTGCCCGACCGCCATCCTGGCGACGTCGCGGGTGATGATCCGGTCGACCAATCGCGCCGCATCGCGTCCCGTGATCAGATACTTGAAGAGCGGCGAGACGTCGATGAGCGCCGACGCGTTCCGGATCGCGTTGTACTCGTGCTCGTGGTGCCCCTCGTACGCGCTCGCCGCATAGTAGCCGGACCACTCGCGATAGTTGAGGCTCTCGCACAAGGCAAACGTACGCTCGTGAACAGGGCTTCCTATCGGCATGTCAGTCGTTGGTCGTTAGTCGTTGGTCACAGTCGACAGTCACAGTCCCGAGTCCCGAGTCCCGAGTCCCGAGTCCCGAGTCCCGAGTCCCGAGTCCCGAGCCCCGAGCCCCGAGCCCCGAGCCCCGAGCCCCGAGCCCCGAGCCCCGGAATTATAGGTTAGAATATCCCGCTTCCATGCTGATCGACCTCCTCTGCTCGCGCACGGCCGGCCTCTGATCCCGCGTGCTCCACGCACGCACGACCGGCTCCTCGTACCAGTCCATCGGCAAGCGTCAGTCGGAACCAGCAATGCCTTACGACGTCATCGTGATCGGCGGGGGCCACAACGGGCTGGTGAGCGCGGCGTACCTCGCCCGTGCGGGACGCAAGGTGCTGGTGCTCGAGCGCCGGCACCTGCTCGGCGGCGCGGCGGTCACCGAGGAAATCTATCCTGGCTTCAAGTACTCCGTCTGTTCGTACGTCGTCTCGCTGCTGCGCCCCGAAATCATCCGCGAGCTCGATCTGCCTCGGCACGGGCTCGAGATCCTGCCGCTCGACGGCACGTTCACCCCGATGCCTGACGGCGACTATCTGTGGCGGGTGAACGATCACGCCAAAACGCGCCGCGAGATCGCCCGCCACTCGCGCGTGGACGCGGAGGCCTACGACGAGTACGGCAAGGCGATGGTCGAGATGGGGCGGTTCGTCAAACCGATCTTGACCATGACCCCGCCCGATCCGACCTCGCTCGATCCGCGCGGCCTGCGGGATCTGCTGTTTCTCGGCCGCCGCTTCCAGGCGCTGAGCGACGACGACCAGTACAACCAGATCCAGCTGATGACGATGAGCGCGGTGGACTTCCTCAATCAGTGGTTCGAAACCGACGTCCTGAAGGCGACCATGGCCGCCTCCGGCATCATCGGGACATTTCTCGGCGTGCGCTCGCCGGGAACCGCCTACGTCCTCCTGCACCACTACATGGGAGAGATCGACGGCGCCTTCAGGTCGTGGGGACTGTCGCGAGGGGGCACCGGCGCGATCTCGGACGCGATCGCCGGCGCCGCGCGCGAAGCGGGCGTCGAGATCCGCACCGAGACCGCGGTCTCGAAGATCATCGTCAAGGACGGCACCGCGGTCGGCGTCGTCCTGACGAACGGCGACTACATCACCGGCAACGTGATCGCGTCGAGCCTCGACCCGAACCTGACGTTCCTCAAGATGGTGGGGCCGGAGCATCTGCCCGGCGACTTCGTCGAGGACGTGCGCCGCTACAAGTTCCGGGGATCGTCCGGCAAGGTCAACCTCGCGCTCGACGCGCTGCCGGATTTCCGCGCGCTGCCC
>JBDTSX010000153.1:0-8890 GCA_039930925.1 Acidobacteriota bacterium
CGCTGCTCGACGCCACGCGGGTCGTCTTCGGCATCCAGCGCCATGCCGGAATCGATCTGCCGACTGACGGGGAGCTCTACCGGTTCGACGTGAACCACCCGGACACCAACGGGATGATCGAGTACTTCGTTCGCGGGTTCGGTGGCGTCCGGGTAGACGTCGGGCGGCGCGATACCGCCGCGTTTCGCGCCAGGTCCGAGATGCGGTTTCGCCGCAAACCGGCCGGCGTGATCACCGGGCCGATCACCGAAGGCACGCTGGACCTGCCCGACGACTGCGCCCGCGCCGCCGGCGTCGCCGGGGGGCCGTTCAAGTTCACGCTGACGAGCCCGTACATGCTGGCGCGGACGCTGCTCGACGAGCACTATCACGACTTCGAGCGCCTCACGCTCGACATCGCGGACGCCCTGGCCGCGCAGGCCGCCGGCATCCGGTGCGCATGCGTGCAGGTGGACGAGGCGAACATTCCCGGCAATCCCGTCGACGCCCCGCTCGCGGCGGAGGCCATCAACCGCGTCCTCGATGCCGTTCCCGGCGACACGGCCGTCCATTTCTGTTTCGGCAACTACGGCGGCCAGACGATTCAGCCGGGCGGCTGGGATCGGCTGCTGACATTTCTCAATTCGCTCCGCGCCGATCATCTGGTGCTGGAGCTGGCCCATCGTCCCGCATCCGATCTCGACGCCCTCCGCGGGTTGGATCCGCGACTTGGCATCGGCGTCGGGGTGGTGGACATCAAGATCAATCATGTCGAGACGCCGGACGAGATCGCCGCCGCGCTCGAGCGGATCGAGCGGACTCTCGGCCCGGGCCGCGTCCGCTACGCGCATCCTGACTGTGGTTTCTGGATGCTGAAACGATCGGTCGCGGATCGGAAGATCGCGGCGCTCGTCCGCGGCCGCGATTTGTACCTCGGTATCGCGGCCGGCCCCGGGTCCCGGGTCCCGGGTCCCGGTCTCCCGATCCCCACCCGAACCACCAGTGACTGATCGCTTCACCCTGCCGTCCCCGTTCGAGTGCTTCGTGCTGCCCACGCGGACGCGATTTCCCTTCCGCTACGGCATCGCGAGCATGACGGACGTGCCCCACCTGTTCATCCGCACCCGAGTGAGCGCCGGGCGGGAGTCGGCGGCAGGTCTTACGGCAGAGGGGCTCCCGCCGAAGTGGTTCACCAAGAATCCCGCGACGACCTTCGAACAGGACCTGCCGGCGATGATCGAGGTGATCACCCACGCGGCGCGGGCGGCGGAGCGGATCGCGCGGCAGCCGGTGTCGTTCTTCGAGCTCTGGCGCGAGCTGGACCAGGAGCAGAGCGCGTGGGCGGAGTCGCGCGGCATCGCGCCGCTGCTGGCCAACCTCGGGGTGAGCCTGGTCGAACGGGCCGTGCTCGACGGCCTCTGCCGCCTCTTCGCAGCGCCGCTCCATCGGGTCGTGGCGGACAATCGTCTCGGTATCCGGCTTGGCGAGGTCTACTCGGAGCTTGGCGACGCACAACCGGGCGATCTGATGCCGGCAGCGCCGCTCGGCGCCTGCTTCGTACGCCACACCGTCGGTCTCGGCGATGCCATCGCGCCCGATGACATCCGGCCGGCGGATCGCGTAGACGATGGCCTGCCACAGGATCTGGAAGCATCCATCCGCGCCTACCGGCTGCGCTACTTCAAGGTGAAGTTGAGCGGCGACCAGCAGCGCGACCTACCGCGGCTTCGCACGCTCACCCGCGTCCTCGATCGGGAAACTGGCGGCGATTTCTTCATCACCCTCGACGGGAACGAAAATTTCGACGACTTCCGCGCCTTCAGGGATTTCTACGAACAAGCCGGTGCGGACGACGGCCTTCGCGGGCTGTGGGACCGCATCCTGGCCGTCGAGCAGCCCGTGCATCGTGACCACGCGCTCAGCGAGACCGCCGCGCTGCGCGGGTGGCCCGGGCGACCCGCGATCATCATCGACGAGTCGGACGCCCGCATCGGCGACCTGCCGCGCGCGCTCGATCTCGGATACACGGGAACCAGCCACAAGAATTGCAAGGGGATCGTCAAGGGCATCGGCAATGCCTGTCTCCTGGCGAAGCGGCGGAGCGAGGGGCGGCCGGGCCTCCTGACCGGGGAAGACCTGTGCACGCTCGGCCCGATCGCGCTCTTTCAGGACCTCGCGATGATGGCGCTCTTCGGAATCGAGCATGTCGAGCGGAACGGCCATCATTACTATCGCGGCATCGGCATGCTTCCCGTTGACTGGCAGCAGGCCGCGCTCTCCGAGCACGGCGATCTCTACACGCAGCACGCAGAGGGGTTCGCCTCGCTCCGGATCGAGGCCGGCCGGTTGCGGCTGGGTTCGATCAACCGGGCGCCGTTCGGGGTCGCGCCGCTGTTCGATCCCGCAGCCTTCGCCCCGCTGGAAACCATCCGCCCCGAGCGCATATCATGACCGGGATGAGGCGTGGTCGCTTCGATTGCCGATCTTCCGCCTGAAGAGGGAAGCCACCGGGATCGGTCTTGGAACGCCGACGTTCCGCCCACGTGGAGGCCACCAGCATTCCATCGTTGAGCCCGTGGCTTCCGTTTCAGGCGAAGGCCACAAACATCCCATTGTTGAGCCCGCAGCTTCCGCCTTCAGGCGGAAGGACAAGCCGGGGGCAATGATCACAGAAGCCACAAGGATTGATAGGAAGCCGGGCCACTTTATATGTTCCTCGCCAGATTCCGCATCATCGCCCTCTGCCTGGCCGCGACCGTCGTGACCGGCTTTGCGTATCAGTCGTCGCCGTCCAGCACGCAGTGGCCGCCGCCGGTGCAGCCGGGGCCCGAGGGATCGCCGGCGCTGTCTCCTGCTGATGCCCTGAAGACGTTCTCCATGCCTCCCGGATATCACCTCGAGCTCGTCGCGAGCGAGCCGCTGATCCAGGATCCGATCGTGATCGACTGGGATCCGCAAGGGCGCCTCTGGGCGGTGGAGATGCCGGGCTTCGTGCCGAACCTCAGCGCGGTCGAGCCGAACCTGGACCCGATCGGCAGGGTCGTGGTGCTCGAAGACACGGACAACGACGGCAAGATGGACAAGCGCACGGTGTTTGCCGACGGCCTGGTCCTGCCGCGGGCGCTGAAGGTGCTCGACCGCGGCGTGCTCGTCGGCGAGCCGCCGAACGCCTGGCTGATGCACGACACCAACGGCGACCTCCGGATGGATACCAAGGAACTGGTCACGAACCAGTACGGCCGCCGCGAAGCGCGCGTCGAGCAGAACGCCAACGACTTCCACTGGGGCCTCGACAACTGGATGCACACGGCCAACGGCGAAGTGATGCTGCGGCTGAAAGACGGCAAGTTCGAGGTCCAGAAGACGCTGATGCGCGGCGAGTGGGGCGCCACGCACGACGAGGCGGGCCGGATCATTCGCAACACCAACGAATCCTCCGTGCACGTGGATTTCGTGCCGACGCCGTACTACAACCGCAACCCGAACCTGCTGCGCACCCGCGGCAGCTACGAGGCGCTGCGCGACGACGCGAATACGGTCAATCTCGTCTGGCCGGCGCGGCCGAACCCGGGGACCAACCGCGCCTACCAGGCAGGCATCGATCGTCCCGACGGCACGCTGTTCCACTTCACGTCGGTCTGCGCGCCGCTGGTGTTCCGCGGCGATCGCCTGCCGGCGGAGCTGAACGGCAACGTCTTCGTCGCCGAGCCGGCCGCGAACGTGGTGAGCCGGATCATCATCAGCGACGACGGCACGACGCTGCGGGCGCGGAAGGCCTACCAGCAGGGGGAGTTCGTGGCGTCGACCGACGAGCGCTTCCGCCCGGTCTACCTGTCGAACGCGCCGGACGGGACGCTCTACATCGTCGACATGTATCGCGGCGTGATTCAGCAGCGCGCCGACATCACCGAATACCTCCGCGATCACATCGTCAAGACCCGGCTCGAGACGCCGACCGGCCTGGGCCGGATCTATCGCGTCGTGCACGCGACCACGCGGCGCGATCCGAAGCGGATGACGACCGAGTCGCCGGCGGAGCTGGTGGACCTGCTCTCGCACCCGAACGGCTGGTGGAGCGACACCGCGCAGCGGCTGCTGGTGGAGCGCGGCGCAGTCACCGCGGTGCCGGCGCTGACCACGCTGGCCGTCGGCGCGCCCGACTGGCGAACGCGCCTGCACGCGCTGTGGACGCTTGACGGCGTGGATCGGATCGAGGCGGCGACGGTGATCAAGGCGCTCGAGGATCCGTCGCGCGAGGTCCGGGTCTCGGCGATCCGCCTCTCGGAACGGTGGCTCGGTGAGGCGAGCAGTCCGGTCCAGGCGGCGATTCTGAAGCGCCTGGAGGATACGGATTGGAACGTCCACCAGCAGCTGGCGGCCTCGCTCGGCACGCTGCCGGCGGGGCAGCGTGAGGCGCCGATCGTCGCGCTGCTCGAACGCTACGCCAGCGATGCGATCGTGGTGGACGCCGCGCTGAGCGGCCTGCGGGGCAGCGAGCCGGCGGTGCTCGCGAGCCTGCTGCAGGGCAACGGCGAGCAGACGCCTCAGCGCGAAACCGCGATCACGATGCTTGCCGCGACGATCGTGCGCGGCGGCCAGGATGTCGCGATCCAGAGCGTGCTGGCGTCGCTCTCCGACGCGACCCGTCCCGGCTGGGTGCGCTCCGCGCTGCTGCGCGGGGCAGAGGTCGCGGTGCTCGGGACGCCCATGCCCGGCACACCCGCGGGTCGGCGGGGCGGTGCTCCCGCGCTCGCCAATGCGCCCTGTCCGACCTGTCCTGGCGGCCGCGCGGGTCCTGGCGGCGCCTATGCGTTTCCGCAAGCGCCTCCACCGCCCCCGGTACGCCGCGTCGTCCGGCTGAACCGGGAGCCGGTGACACTCTCGGCTCTGGCGGCTACCGTCGGCGATCTCGGCACCCGTGCGGCGAGCGTACTGGCCCGGGTCGAGTGGCCGGGGAAACCAGGGCTGGCCGCACCGCTGCCGCCGCTGACCGCGGATGAGCAGAAGCGCTTCGACGCAGGGCAGGAAGTGTTCAAGAACATCTGCCAGGCGTGCCATCAGCCCGACGGCCGGGGGCAGGAAAAGATCGCGCCGAGCCTGGTCGGATCGGTGCTCGCGCTTGCCGCGCCCGACATTCCGGCGCGCATTCTCCTCAACGGCAAAGAGGGGCCGATCGGGCTGATGCCGCCGGTCGGCTCGGTCCTCACCGACGATCAGATTGCGGGCGTGCTGACCTACGTCCGGCGCGAGTGGGGGCAGCCCGGCACGCCAGTGGAGGCCGCGACGGTGGCCAGCGTGCGGGCGCTGACCGCGGGACGGACGCGGCCCTGGACGCACGATGAATTGATGGCGCTGGCGGCCGCTCGCCAGTAGAATCCGTGAGATCTGCCCGGTCATGTTCGGCTTTCGTCGGACCCAACGGCGGTAGTGTCCGGCTTCGGCCGGACCAGGCATCGGAAGAGGGGGTTATGGACACGAACGAGAAAAACTATTCGCGTCGCGCGTTCGGAAAGATCGCGCTCGCCGGCGTGCCGGCGTCCTGGGTGCTGGCGAATCTGCCGGTCTCGGCGTGGGCGAAGATCAATTCGAAGATCAACGGCGTGCAGATCGGGGCCATCACATACAGCTTCCGGACGATGCCCGACCCCAACGACATCATCAAAGCCTATGTGTCGATGGGCTTGGGCGAGATGGAGCTGATGTCCGGCGACGCGGAAAAGCTGGCTGGAGCTCCGATCCCGGCGGGTCGCGGCGGCGGAGCCGGACGCGGCCCCGGCGCGCCTGGCGCGCCCCCGACGGCGGCGCCCGGAGGCCCGGCGCCCGGTGAAGGCGGGCAGGGCGGACGACGAGGCGGTACGCCGCCGACGCCGGAACAGGTAGCCGCTCGTGAAGCGGCGGCGAAGGCGCTGCGCGACTGGCGCATGGCCGCGACCGAGGCGACGTTCAAGCCGGTCAAGCAGAAGATTGCCGACGCCGGGATCGATCTGCGGCTGCTCACCTACAACCTGAACGTCCGCACGACGCAAGACGACGAGATCGAGTACGCGTTCAAGATGGCGAAATGGCTCGGCGTGAAGGGGATCACGACCTCCACTCAGGTCAGCATGGCCAAGCGCCTAGCGCCATTCGCCGACAAGTACAAGATGCCGGTCGGCTTCCACGGGCACGCCAATCTCACCGATCCGGACGAGGTGGCCAAGCCGGAAAGCTTCGAGGCGGTGATGGCGCAATCGAAGTACCTGATGGCCAACATGGACATCGGCCACTACACCGAGGCCGGCTTCGATCCGATCGCCTTCATCGAGAAGCACCATGACCGGATCACGAACCTGCACCTCAAGGACAAGAAGAAGGGGACCAACGGCGGCGGCAACACGCCGTGGGGGCAGGGGGACACGCCGATCAAGGAGACGCTGAAGCTCCTGCAGAAGAACAAGTGGGACATTCCGGCGAATATCGAGTTCGAGTACGCGGGTGACCCGATGGTCGAAATCCCGAAGTGCCTGCAGTACATCAAGGAGGCGCTGGCGTAGGACAACGGGGACACTCAATCGGGACACTCAACGTTGAGTGTCCCGATTGAGTGTCCCCTCACCGCGGCGGCATCGCGGCAAACGTCTTCGCGACGTTGTCGATGATCGCCAGCGTCGAGCGCACCCCCGCCTCGAGATACCGCTCGCCTGCCTCAGGCGTCGAGTTGCGCGCGTCCCCCCACGTCCCCGACTTCGTCGCCCAGTACACCGAACCGGGGTTGGTGAAGAAGTAGGCGGTGTGCACGGCGCCGGTGTTGGGGATGGTGTAGTCCGGGAACGGCGGAAACTCGGCGTTCGCCGCCGCCATGTCCACCAGCGCCGGATTGATCGCGAGCACGGCGGAGGTCTCCGCCAGGTTGGCGTGCAGGCCGTTCTTCAGTCCGGAGAACTCCGCGACTTCGTCCGCGGTCAGCGCATCCCAGTAGTTGACCGGAAACGCCTGCACGTCCTTCCCCATCCTGTCCCGCGCATTGGCACACGCGTACGCGATCGCGTAGGTGTTGTCGTAGTGCCCGTTCAGGAAAATGATGCGCTTGAACCCGGACGTGGCAAACGATGCGCAGAGATCCTCGACCAGCGCCATGAACGTCGGGATGCGGATGTGCACGAGGCCGGTGAAGCCGACGTGCGGATACGAGAGCGCGTAGTTGATCGCCGGCGCGACCAGCGCCCCGATCCGCGGTGCCAACCGCCGCGCGATCTCGGTCGGAATGATCACGTCGGTCAGCAGCGGCCCGTGCGGCCCATGCTGCTCGGTCGCGCCCGTCGGCACGATCACGGTGTGGTGTGTCTTCAGAAATAGTTCCACCTCGGGGTTGGTCATTTCTCCGAGGAATACAGTCTCCGGCTTCTTCATCTCCGCTTCTCCTGAACCATGCTCAAAACCACCAGAACTCGAACTCAAAGCAACCGAACCGAACCGAACTGAACCGAACTGAACTGAACTGAACTGAACTGAACCAAATTTAGAACCCAACCAACCTAAAACCTATAACCAACCCAAAACCCTAAAACTTAAAACTCAAAACTGACTCCGTTACGCTAAACGCCACCAACCTCATACCGCTTTGACGCGGGCGTGAAACGGTGGAGAATACACCCTCCTGCCATCATCAGGATCGGACGATCGCGCGCGACTGTTCCCGGCGCACTGGCATGGTTCTCAACGCTCCGCGGTCCGCTTTCCCATGAACGCAGGCCCGACGCCGGACGAGCTGCACACGACTCACGGCGGGGCGATCCGACGATCGTCCGACGGCCTCATCGTAGAGACAAGGACGCAAGATTATGGACGAAAACAATAAGAACTCCGCCAGCCTGCCGCGCCGGGACTTTTTCAAGGCCGCCGGAGCGGGCATCACCGCGGCCGGGCTGATGCTGGCCCCGGGCAGCGAGGCGGCCGCGGCGCCCCCGACCCAGTGGTCGGAGAAAGACAAGCTGCTGCGGATTGCCTCCTGCACCTGGCCGATCCGGCCGATTTTCAAGACGCGCGCCGGTGGCGGCGGCGGTCGAGGCCGCGGCGACGCACCGGCGGGCGCCGCGCCCGCGGCGGGGGCGGCACCGGGAAATCCAGCGGCGGCCCGAGGCGTCGGCGCCCCACCAGCCGGCCAGGCTGATGCCGCGGCGGCCGGTCGCGGCGGCGCACCGGCGGCTCCCGCCAATCCCGCAGCGGGGCGCGGCGGCCAGCAGCCCAATGCCAACGGCGGCATGACGACCGCCGAACTGAAGGCGAAGTACGGCGAGATCACGATGCTCGATTTCCCGCAGTTCACGAAGGACACGTTCCCCGGCGTGACGCACATGGACCTGTTCTCGGGGCTGTTCGGCGACGTGACCGACGACAGCATGTTCCAGGGCCGCGGGTTCGAGCCGATGAGCCCGTCCGGCCGGAAGTGGCTCGACTCGCTCGCCAACACGATGGTCAAGACCGGCACCAAGTGCCAGCACATCTCGAACAACGCGCCGACGAACCTCGCCGGACCCGACGATGCGCTCCGAAAGGAAGGGGTCGCGATCGCGAAGCGGTGGTTGGAAGGGTGCAAGGTTCTCGGCGTGAAGTCGATGCGCATGAATTCGCCGCAGGCGCTCGGCCCGAGCATCAGGCCCAACGCCATTCCACGCTCGAGCGACGGTTATCCGAGGAACCTGGATCTGATTCCGCTGATGGAAGCGGCAATCGAGTCGTACAAGGAGATGGCCGACTTCGGCGGCAATCTCGGCATCAAGGTGACGTTCGAGAACCATTGGGGCCTGGCGGCGGACCCGATGAACATCCGGATCATGCTCGACACCATCAACCACCCCTATTGCGAAGCGTCGCCGGACTTCTGCAACTGGGAACACGAGTACATGCTCTTCAACGGCCTCAAGGCGCTCGC
>JBDTSX010000154.1:0-8870 GCA_039930925.1 Acidobacteriota bacterium
GGGGCCCGGCGACCGCACCTCGCCCATGACGAAGACGCGCTGGCTGCGGTACTGCTCGACCGCGACGGTTACCTGCGGGTTGCGGAAGATGCCGTCCGCCACCAGCTTGCCCTTCAGGGCGGTTTCGAACGCGCGCAGGCTGACGCCGCCTGCTTTGACGCGGCCGATCATCGGGAAGCTGAAGGTGCCGTCCGCTTCGACCGTGTACTTGCCGCCGAGATCCGGCTGGTCGAACACCTGGATCGTGAGCACATCCGCCGGGCCGATGGTGTAATCGGCGGCGGATTGGGCCGCGGCGGCGCAGAGCAACGGGGCCGTCAGCATGAAGACAACCGCGAGGGCGGCCAATTCGAGGACAGCTCGGCGCGCCGGCCGGCAATGAAGCGAGAATCGTGGCGTAAGCATGGTCAGAATCCGTATGTGACGGTGGGTCCGATTCGCAGGCCGTTGTAGTTGCGGAAGCTGGCGGTAGACGACTCGCGCGTCCAGTAAGACGCCCCCAGTCCGATCCGGCCGCCGCGGGCAATCCGGTGGCCGATGCTTCCCGCGTAGTTCCAGGTGGTATCTACCCGCTGGCTCGTCACCTGTCCGGGGACGGACGGTAGTACGACTGCCAGGTCCCGGTATGCGTAGGTGTACCGATCCGCGGAGACCAGGACGTCCAAACGCCGGCCCAGCGCCCGTCGCACCGACGCGCCGTAGCCGCTCGCGATGAAGTAGGGCTGCAGCCGTTCGATCGAGTAGTTCACGTCGCGCGAGTAGCTGACGCCAAGGGTCGAGGAGCCAAGGAAGGTATAAGACAGGCTGAGATTGGCGACAAAGCCGCTGAAATCCTGCAACGCCTGAGGGTGCTTTGGCTGGAAGCGGCGGTACCCAAGGTAAGCAGAGCCACTGACGAGCCCCCTCGGTTTGACCTCGATCCCCGGCATGATTCGAAGACTGTCCGTGTCGCGGTCCGAGTCGAACGGAAAGCGGTCGCCGAACCGCTCGACTCTGAAGGCGGCAGTCGTCAATGGTGAGAACCGATGCCGCGCGGTCACCGCCACACCAGTCGTACTACGATTCAGCGTCTGCTGAAGACTGGATCCCAGGAAGAACGCGTCGGCGTCGAATTCCGTGAGTCCTCGCCGGCCGGCCACTTCGACGGAGAACCTCGGTGTGATCCGGTACCTGGCACCGGCAGACAAGTTGTTCTCGCGATGCTCCGCGCGCAGGTCCAGTTCGTAGTTCAATCGTTCCCGCGTGCGGAGGAAGGCATCCTCGGCGAAGATCGTCAGCCGGTGCAGATAGACCTCGCCGCGTGCGGCAACCTGCGGATTGACCGACCGCTCGGTCCGGTACTTCGAGTACCAGACCAGATCCACCGCACCGGTCGTCGTGAAGAGTGCCCGCCGGGCCATCGGCACCCACACGTCAACCTTCGGCGACACGTTGAACATGAAGTCGGACTTCTGATCACCCGCCTGGTTGAACACATTGCTGTCGACGCCCAGTTCCTTGAGCTGCACCGCCGGGGTGATATAGGTGGGACCAAGGTGCGCGCGCGCAGTTCTGCGTACTTCTTCGATCGACTGCACAGCCGCGGGAGTCGCCGGGGTGCCCTGTGCGGCTACCGGAATCGGCACGCACAACACGAACAACACGAGAAGAATCCTGCTCATGGGTGAGGCCTTCGAGTGGCGAAGAAACGAAACGAAACAGGCTACCGCTCTGTGAGTCACATTCGGGTTTCCGGAGGACTCTGTCGAGGAACGGCGGCCTGCATTGACAGTGCGAAAGGCGATGGACGACGCTCCAGCGCCGGTGCACATCAGGTTGTTCCCGGAGTAAGTGTTAGAGGCGGTCGCCTCCACGCATAAGAACACATTGCGCGGCGGCGGCACTGTGCCGGATAGCACAGTCATCTCCGCTGGTGATTTTTGTGATCGGGGCAGGTGAGGGACGTCGTCGAAGGGCGTTCACAACCGCATTTGTCCACGTGACGGAGGACACGACAGGCGATTGACTCGGTGTGGAGGAGTAAGGAGAGGCAGGCGGAGCCTCCGGCATGCGCCGGAGGCCTCGAGACGTGTAACTGGCGGACTAGCGAGACGGGCTGACGTCGCCCTTGGTGACCTGGTAGCCGACGATCGCTGCGGTAGCCGCGCCGCCAACCAGCGCGACCGTGCCGATCGTGCCGAGGCCGAACAGGCTCAGGCCGCCGCCGGATGCCGCCGCAATCGCACCGGCCGCCGCGGCCGTCACCGTCACCGTGGCCGTCGACCCCGCCACCAGCGCCACGGCGGGGCTGACTCCGACCAGCGTGCCGGTCGCGCTGACGACTTCAATCGTGTAGGTGCCTGGCGCCAGGCCGGCGAACGTGAACGAACCGGCGCCGTTCGTGGTGCCGGTCGCCACGAGCGCCCCACTCCGGTCGCGCACCTGCACTTTCACGGCAGATATCGCCTTCTGCGCCGCGTCCCGCGCGGTCCCGGTCAGCGTGCCCGTCTGAGCGGTCTGGCCGACCGCTGTTTTTTCCACGCCGGCAAACGCGCGGATCGGCGTACCCACGAGCGCGACGGCGAAAGTCAGTCCAAGGGCAAGCGTTTTACGCATTAGTGGCTCTCCGGCAAGTAAATGCAACGTTCAAGACAAAAGCTGGAACTGGTTTGAACCACAACCATCCGGCTGAAGCCGGACGCCACGGGCGGTTGTGAACCGTCCCGAGGCACTTCTAGTTATCGCCCAGCCAGAAGACTAGATCAACGCCCATTGCCCTCCGGGCGTCTCGCGAGGCCGATTCTGTATCGTTTGAGCAACGCCACGTTGCACAGATCGGTCAGGAATGATGGTTCAGTGCCGCCGGCCGATCCTGGTGTCAGTCAGGAACGGTCCACTGAATGTGTAGATGCTTGATCTTCCGATAGAGATTGGTCCGCTCGATCCCGAGCTCCCTGGCAGCCGCGCCCATCCGCCCCTTGTGATGCTGCAGCACCGCCGTCACGTGCTCGCGCTCGAACTGCTCGCGGGCGTTGCGCAGCGACCCCCGCTCGCGCGTGATCGCCTCCGCGCCGTCGAGGCGCACGCTGGCCAGCACGTCCTCGAGCAGCACGGTGCCGCGGGGCACCAGCACCGCCAGCCGTTCCGCGAGCGCGCGCAGCTCGGATCCGTTCCCGGGCCAGGGCAGCGACGCCAGCAGCGTGAGGGCGCTCCGTGAAAAGGCTTTCAGCTCCATGCCGTTCCGGCGGCAGGCGTCCTTCAGGAAATGCGTCGCCAGCAGCGGCACATCTTCCACCCGCTGGCGCAGCGGCGGCAGATCGATGCGGACGATGGCGATCAGGTCGATCAGCGTGCGCCGCACCAGCCCGCGCTCGACCCACTCGGTGATCCGCGGCTCGGCGCTGCCGATCACGCGCAGCGTGGCGGCGTGTGCGTCGGGCATCTCGGCCGGAGTCATCGCGGGCAGATCCGTCGCGGCGATTCCGGCAACGGCCGCCTGAGCGCTCAGCCGCAGCTCGAGGCTGGCCTGCAATTCGGCGGGCAGCTCGCCGACGTCCTCCAGGAACAGCGTGACGTCGTGGCCGGCGCTGCCCTCGACCGTGTCGATGAACTCCGCCGGGTTGATCTCCGCGCAGCGGAACTTGATGAACGGACGGTCCCGACGCGGCCCGTGAAAGTGAACTGCCCGCGCAATGGTCTCTCGCCCGGTGCCGCGCTCCCCCACGATCAGCACGCCGCACCGGCTCTGCGCCACGCGGCGCACGATGCCGAGCACCTCACGCATCGCCGGCGACGCGCCGTAGACGCCGTCCTCCGGTTCCTGCGCCTCCGCGCCCGCCGACCCCCGCTCGGCCAGCCGCGCGAACTCCCGCCCGTTCGACAGCGCCGTCGTCAAATCGCCCCCCCGCACCGGGCGGCTGACGACGTCGGCGATCCCCAGACGCAGCGCCTCGGACGACACCTCCGGCTGGCGGCGATCCGCGACACAGACGACCGGCAGCGCCCGCTGGCCGCGCTTGCGCAGAAAGCGCAGCGACTCGGCGCCGGAGGCCAGGTCCAGCAGGATCAGGTCCACGCCCACCTGGGCGCCGCGCGTCCCCACCTGCGCCGCGGTCTCGACGACGACGGCCACGTGCCCGGCGTCGTTCAGGAGGCCGACGATGTCGGCGCGGTCGGCGGAGGGAGGAGCAAGGAAGACAATGTTCAAAGGGGGCTTAAGGGTTTGGCTATTGGGTTTTGGGCTTTAGGCTTTGGGCTTTGGGCTTCAGGCCCGGCGCGGCATTCACGGCGACGAGGCTGGTGAACTTGCCGGCGGCGTCCGGCGCCGTCTCGATCGTGGACAGCACGCCGGCGGCGTAGGTGAGACGGCGGTCGGCCTTGCCGTCGCCGCTCTCGTCGAAGGCGACGCTCCGGATCGAGCCGGCCTGGTAGGTTTCCCACTTGTCGATCACGCCGTCGGCGTTGGTGTCCTCTTCGGCGGAGACGAGGCCGGTGGCGTCGTAGTGTTCCCAGCGGTCGATCTTCTTCTGATCGCCGGTCGAGGAGATTTCGATGCGCTCCACGCGCCCCGCCTCACCCGAGAACGCCCAGGCGTCCGGCTTGCCGTCCCCCTTGCGCGAGAAGCCGACCTTGGCCAGCTGCCCCTGCTCGTTGTAATACTCCCAGCGATCGATGCGGCCGTCCTCGTTGGAGTCGATGCGCGTCTCGACCGGGCGGGCGCCGTCCATGTCGGCCCAGGTGTCGATTGTTCCGTTGTGGTTCGAGTCGTAGGTGAGCGCGGTGAGCTTGCCGGTGGTGGTGTCGTAGGTCGGTTTGATCCCCTGTTTCGCGCGCTCCTTCTCGGGATCCGCGCAGGACACGGCTACCGCCGCGACGATGAGAACGCCGACGGTCAGTGGGCGCATGTCTTCGATGGTATGTACCGGATTTGCCGGGGGTCAAGATTAATGTTGCAAGGGAGATACGGCTGAACGCCCAGCGCGCGGCGGAAGTATCGGGCTTTGAGGTATGCTACCGCCCGAATCCATCGAGGCTAACCTGTGCCCGCACGTCAAATCTTCATCGGCACCGACGGCGGTGCGACAACCTCAAAAGTCGGCGCGGTGTGGAGCGACGGGAGCGCCGTTTCGACCAGGCTCCTGCAGCGCGCCACCGGCTCCGAAGGGGGCCCGCGCGGAACCGTTGCCGGGTGGGTCGGCTCGGTCGACGAGTACCTGACGGAGAACGGCCTCGCCTGGGATCAGGTGGCGGGCGTCGGGCTCGCGGTCCCTGGCCCATTCCAGCGCTACGGGGTGTTCGATCATTCCGCCAACCTGCCCGACACCTTCACCGGCTTCGACGTCCATACCAGCTACTTCGAAGCGCTGGCCGAGCGCGCCGTCCGTGCCGTTCCGCTGATCGTCGCCAACGACGGCAACATGGGAGGGGTCGCCGAAGCGAAGCATGCGCGGGGGGACAGCACCGCGACGGTGTTGATGCTCGCGCCGGGATCGGGGCTCGGCTGCGCCTTCATCGACGCGACCGGCCTGGCGCTCGAGGGGGACACGCTCGCCGGGATGGAAGCGGCGCACATGCCTGCGCCGCTGCACCTGCTCGGCAACCCGAAGCCGTATCTCTGCGGCTGCACCCGCACGTGGGGCTGCGTCGAGGTCTACACCACGATTTCCGGGCTGCCGCATCTCCTCGGCGAGGCGCTCACCCGCTTCCCGGATCACCCGCTGGCGCGCTCCACTCGTGACATGAAGCACCGCGTCCTCTCGCTGCGCGGCCTCGCGCAGGACGGCGATCCGCTGGCGCTCGACATCTTCGATTTCCAGGCAAAGGCGCTCGGCCTCCACGTGGCCACCCTGGCGATGGCACTCGATCCCGAATTCGTGGTGATCGGCGGCGGCCTGATGGATCCGGAAGCGACCACGGCCGGCTTCCGCGAGCGGTATCTCGCGAACGTGCGCGCCGCGGCGGCGCCGTATCTCTGGCCGGCGCAGCGCACCCGGCTCACGGTCGTACCGGCGGCGCTCGGGGACCTCTCGCAAGCCGTCGGGGCGGCGCTCGCGGCGATGTATCGCTCGCGCAATCACTAATCACTCATCACCGATCTCGAATCGCTCATCGGCGAATCGCTCATCGGCGAATCATTGAATCGGCGAATCGCTCATCGGCGAATCGCTCATCGCCGAATCACTCATCGCCGAATCACTCATCGCCGAATCCGCGAATCATTGAATCGGCCTGGCCGGCACGCCGGCAACAACGGTCCCTGCCGCCACGCTGCGTGTCACTACGGCTCCCGCCCCGATCACGCATTCGTCCCCGAGCTCGACGCCGCTCAGAATCACCGCGTTGGCGCCGATCCAGCATCGATTGCCAATCCTGACGTGACCCACGGTCATCGGGGCGTCCTTGGGTGAGATTCCGGGCCCGAACGCATGATTGCTGTCCGTGATGTATACGCCCGGCCCGACCATGTTGTCGTTCCCGACGTCAATCCGTCCGCACGCGTCGATCATCAGGTTGCGGTTGAAATAGTTGTTGTTTCCCAGCCGGATTCTGAGTCCCCCGTGGCCCGCATCCGACGGCACCAGCCAACAGCCCTGGGTGAAATAGTTGTCGTCGCCGATTTCGATTTGCCTGACGTGCCGGCATCGCGCGCCCCCCTCCATGCGATTGCGCTGGCCCAGCTTCATCCCCAGGATGCGGTAGACGCCGAGCCGGACGCGGTTGGCGGCCCAGCGCGGAGCCTTCCAGAAAAAGCCTTCGAGCAGCAGCGCCGCGAGGCCACGCTGCGGGCGCAGCGGCATGGAACTCGTGGGGGTCACGATGGGCTGAGACACAGGAAGGATCGCGCGCGCCGCGAGGTTTCCCGAACACCGGGCGACATCATGTTGTTCCTCCACGCGAGTGTCACTGCTTCGGATCCTTGACCACACAAGCCGCCGGCCGCCAGAAGGCTCAGGGTGCAGGCCGCGAAGTGACAGGTAACTGTAACCCGCGGCGATCGGCCCCGGCTGATGCCGCTCGATCAACGGCCACGCGAGACCGATCTGGCCTCGCCAGTCAATTGTGGTCATAATGACCACATGGCTTCCAACGTGGTCGGCGCTCGCGAGCTGAAGGTCCGGCTTGGCACTTACCTGCGCCAGGTGCGCCAGGGGCGCACGCTGGTGGTCACGGATCGCGGGCAGCCGGTCGCCGAACTACGCCCGGTGACGCCGGAGACAGGCGCTGACGCGGTCCTGGCCCGGCTGGAAGCCGCCGGCGTGGTACGCCGTCCCACCCGGCCGCGCCTGCCGTCGTTTCGCCCGATCAAAAGCCTGGGGAAGTCGCTTTCGTCCGCCGTGCTCGAGGATCGCGACGATCGAGGCTGATGCGGTACTTCGACGCCAGCGCGCTGGCCAAACGCTACGTCCGCGAGAGCGGAAGCCTCAAGATCCAGCGCTTGCTGGCTGCCGATCGCGCGGCCACGAGCCGGCTGACGTTCGTCGAGATTGTCTCCGCGGTCAGGCGTCGCGTGCGCGACGGCTCGTTATCCGGCGAGCAGGCCGAACGGGCAACGGCGGCGCTCGATGTCGATCTCGACGCGATGCTGATCGTGGAGTTGACCGCCGCGGTCGTCCGACGGGCCCAACGCCTTCTTCAGCGCCACCCGCTTCGCGCCGGCGATGCGGTTCAACTCGCAAGCGCCCTTCATCTGCGTGACGCGCTCGACGCCGACACACCTTTCGTTGCGTTCGACGCCCACCTGATCGACGCCGCGCGGGCCGAAGGGCTGCGCGTCGAGTAGCGGACGGACTGAAGCCCGCCCGTTCAGTCCGTCGCTGCCGTGTCAGCCTTCGCTGCGGCCCGGCCGATCTCGTCGTACAAGTAGGCCGAGGCGATGACGCCGCCGTGGAAGTTTCCGAGGTCCAGCTTCTCGTTCGGCGCGTGCGCATTCTCGTCCGGCAGGCCGATGCCGAAGAGCACTGACGGCAGGCCGAGGATCTCCTGGAACGTGGCCACGACCGGGATCGATCCGCCCTCGCGGTTGAACACCGGCGTCTTCCCGAAGCCTTTCTCGATCGCGCGGCCTGCGGCCTGGACGAACGGGTTGTCGAACTCGGTCATCCACGGCTTGCCGCCGTGCATCCGCGTCACCTTCACCTGGACGGTCTTGGGCGCGATCTTCTTCACGTAGGCTTCGAAGAGCTCGGCGATCTTGTCGGGATCCTGGTTGGGCACGAGGCGCATGCTCACCTTGGCCATCGCGACCGCCGGGATCACCGTCTTCGCCCCCTCGCCGGTGAACCCGCCGAGCAGACCGTTGACCTCGAAGGTCGGCCGCGCCCAGACGCGCTCGAGCGTGGAGAAGCCGCTTTCGCCGAACAGCTTCGGCGCGCCGAGCTCCTTCGCGTAGCGCCGCTCGTTGAACGGCAGCTGCTTCCACTGTTCCCGCTCCTCCTCCTTCAGCTCCCGGACCTCGTCGTAAAAACCCGGAATCCTGATCTTGCCGCTGCGGTCCTTCATCTGCGCCAGGATCTGCGCGAGGACCATGTTCGGGTTGGCGACCGCGCCGCCAAACGACCCGGAATGCAGGTCGCTCTTCGTCCCGCGCAAATCGATCTGGAAGTAGACCAGACCGCGCAGGCCGTAGCAGATCGAGGGGACGCCGCGATCGAACATCGGCGAGTCGGAGATGACGACGACGTCGGCGGAAAGCTCGTCCTTGTGGGACTTGACGAAGTTGTCGAGATTGGCGGAGCCGACTTCCTCTTCTCCCTCGAGGATCACCTTGATATTCACCGGCAGCTTGCCGTTCTGCTTGAGGTGCGCCTCGATCGCCTTGAAGTGCATGAAGACCTGGCCCTTGTCGTCGGCCGAGCCGCGCGCGTAGATCTCGCCGTCGCGGATGGTCGCCT
>JBDTSX010000155.1:0-8865 GCA_039930925.1 Acidobacteriota bacterium
TTCCAGTGAGCCGGTCGCAGACCAAACGGCTCCGTGAGTATTTAAGGCTATGAGCGACCAGTACGACCCCTACGCGCCGCCGCCCGCTCCCCCCCTGCCGTATCGCGCACCGGAGCCGATGCCGTTGCAGGACCCCGAGGTCCGGAACGCGCCGGAGCCGCTGGTCGTGAACGAACCGGTGCCGGCGCTGGCCGGCGGCCTGGCCGGTCCGGCCGACGCGCGCCTGGCGATTGACGGCGGGTCGATGCGGATGGATCGCATTGTCGAAGAGATCGTCGCGTGGTTGAAGACGCTGGCCTCGGCAGCGGTCTATGCCACGCTGATCGTGACGTTCGGGTTCCAGGTGGCGCGCGTCGAGGGGCACAGCATGGCGCCGACGCTGGCGGATCAGGATCGGCTGATCGTCAACAAGCTCGCCTACCGGATCGGCGAGCCGCAGATTGGCGACATCGTGATGCTCTACTATCCGCTGGTGCCCGAAAAGTCGTTCGTCAAGCGGGTCATCGCGGCAGAGGGCGATCAGGTCCGCATCGTGGACGGCAAGGTGTATCGCAACGACGTGCTGATGGACGACTCGTTCGTGCCGTCCGATTTCAAGAGCCACGACGACTGGGGCCCGCAGGTCATCCCGGAGGGCTACTACTTCGTCATGGGCGATCACCGCAACAACAGCTCGGACAGCCGTCACTGGGGCTTCGTGCCGAAGAAGTACATCATCGGCAAGGTGCAGCTGCGCTGGTGGCCGGTGCAGCACGCGAGGATCTTCTAGGGCGCCGTCCGCACCTCCGCGCCTGGTCAGCAGCCGGGCCGGCCTGGAGACGACCGCGACTTACACGGACAGCAGCCCCTGAGTACCCGCTACGACGCGGTCTTCCGCGTTCTGTTTCGCGTTCTGATCCTCAACCTCGCCGTCGCGGTGGCCAAGCTGACGCTGGGCTACTCCACCGGGGCGGTCAGCATCATCTCCGACGGGTTCCATTCGCTGACCGATTCCGCGTCGAACGTGATGGGGATGATCGGCCTGCGCGCCTCGCGCAAGCCGCCGGACGAGGACCATCCCTACGGGCACCGCAAGTACGAAACGCTGGCCGCCGCCGGCATTTTCATCTTCCTCTTGTTCGTCGTCATCGAGGTGGTCCGCGCGGCCCTGAACCGGCTGGGTGGAGGGGCCGCGCCGACGGTCTCCGCGCTCAGTGTTGCCGTCATGCTGATGACCCTCGGCGTCAACCTGTTCGTGGTGCGATACGAGGGGGGCGCAGCGCGCCGATTGAGCAGTGAGCTGCTGTTGGCTGATTCGATTGCCACCCGCAGCGACGTGCTGACGTCCTGCCTGGTGCTGATTTCGCTCGGCTCGGTCTGGCTGGGTTATCCGATCCTCGATCCGATCGGCGGGCTGGTGATCGCGGTGTTCATCGCCCGCACCGGCTGGGAGATCCTGCGGGACACCTCGCGCGTCCTCGCCGATCGCGTCGTGCTCGCGGAAGAAGAGATACGCCGCGTCGTGATGGACGCGCCGGAAGTCGTCGGCTGCCACCAGATCCGATCGCGCGGCTCCGCGGACCACACCTTCCTCGACCTGCACGTGTGGTTTCCACCCGACATGCCGCTCCACGAAGCGCACCGGCTGTCGCACATCGTCAAGGACCGGCTGATGGCGAAGTACCCCCAGATTGCCGACGCGATCATCCACATCGAGCCGCCGCCGGCACCGGGCTCGCCGGCCGCGAAATACCTGAAGTCCTGACGCGCGGTCAGATCCGATATCTCGGTTACACGGGACGCCACGGGTGGTGGTGGGAAACCGCCTTGACGCGGCTAATCGGGGTAGAGCGTCGCGATCTCGCCGGCATACTTCTGCTCGACCACCTTGCGCTTCACCTTCATCGTCGGGGTCAGCTCGCCGGAGTCCGCCGTGAACTCGGACTTGAGGAGCCCGATGTGCTTGATCCGCTCGAACTGCGACAGCTCGAGGTTCAGCGCATCGACAATCTCCTGGTAGAGCGCGATCACGTCGGCGCGGGTGACCAGCTCGTCGCGTGACGCCGCCGGCGGGCGGTTGAGGCTCTGCAGCCTGCGCTCGAGGGCCGCGAACTCCGGCACGATCAGCGCTGCGGCGTATTTCCGGCGATCGCCCAGCAGGACCGCTTCGCCGACGAGGGGGCTCCGCTTGAGGAGCGCCTCGATCGGCTGCGGCGCGATCTTCTTGCCCCCCGAGGTGACCAGCAGATCCTTCTTGCGGTCGGTGATCCTCAAGTAGCCGCCGGCGTCCACGGTGCCGATGTCCCCGGTGTGGAACCAGCCATCCTTCAGGACGTCCGCGGTCGCCTCCGGCTGGTTGTAATAGCCGCGCATGATGTTCGGGCCGCGCGCCAGGATCTCGCCGTCCGCGGCAATGCGCAGTTCCACGTCCGGAATCGCGCGGCCGACCGAGCCGGCGCGCAGCGCCTCGAGCGGATTCACCGTCAGGATCGGCGAGGTCTCCGTCAGGCCGTAGCCTTCCATGATCCGTACGCCGGCGGCGTGAAAGAACTCCATCACGGTGCCGTCGAGCGGGGCGCTGCCGGAGGCCACGAACCGGATCCGGCCGCCGAGCTTGGCGCGAATCTTCGAGAACACCAGGCGGTCCGCGATCGACGCTTTCATGGCCGCGATCGGTCCCGGCGTGTTCCCCTGCAGCAGCGTGCGCGAGCGGGCCCGCCCGGCGTTCACCGACCACTGAAAAAGCGCCGCCTTGATCCCGGTTTCCTTGTGACCGGCATCCAGAATCCGCGCCTGCAGCTTTTCGAAGACGCGCGGTACGCCGGTGAACACGGTGGGACGCACCTGCGCCATGTCGCGGCCGAGGGTCTCGAATGACTCCGCGAAAATGATCGTCACACCGGTGAAGAGATAGACGAAGGACACCATCCGCTCGAAGCCGTGGCTGAGCGGCAGGAAGGACAGCGCCACGTCCTCCTGCGACACGTCGAGCACCTGGGCGGTCGAACGCAAGTTGGCGACCAGGTTGGCGTGGGTGAGCATCACCCCCTTCGGCTCTCCGGTCGTGCCCGAGGTGTAGATGATTGTCGCCAGGTCGTCGGGATGAACGCTGCGCGCCGCTTCGCGGAACCCGCGGCCCGCGCCCCATTCACCGGTCATGCGCGCGTGGCCGCGCTGCTCGAGTTGGTCGAGCGTCAGTGCCGACGCCGCCGGCCCGGCGGGCACGGCTGGGTCCGTGGCGGCGGGGTCCATGACGACGACCGCTTCGAGCGCGGTCAGCAGGTGGCGGACCTCCTGCAGCTTCCCGAGCTGCAGGCGGGTCGAGACGATCGCGACGCGGGCGCCCGAGTCCTGAAGGATGTAGCGCGCCTGCGCGGCCGAGAGCGTCGGATAGATCGGGACCGTCACCGCGCCGGCGGCGAGGATCGCCAGGTCGCACAGGATCCATTCGGGACGACTCTCCGCGACGATCGCGACGCGATCCCCGACGACAATCCCCAGCGCGCGAAGGCCGAGGGAGAGATCCCGGGTTCGCTCGAAGAGCTGCTGGCTCGAGACGCCGTCGACGTGATCGCCGCGGCACCGGCCCACCGAGAGCGGCTTCGGAAAGCGGCCCATGACGTGGAACGGCAGGTCGGCCAGCGTCCTCAGATCGGCGTCGGGGGCCGTGTCGGATTCAGTCAGAGGGAGCGTCACCGGAGGGAGGCTACCATTCGCGGTCCGAAGTTCAAAGGCGCGGCCCGCTAGAAGTTTCGAACTTTTGAACTTTATAATCACTTTGTGAAGCAGGCGAACAAGGGGCGGGGGACCGAGTCGGGCCGTTCCGAGGCGCAGGACCCGGTCTCGGAGCTCACGACCAACCGGTTGTCGGTCTACTTGCGATGCCTCAACGCGCTCGATGCCGAAGGCGTCCGCACCGTCTCGTCCCAGGCGCTCGCCGAGCGATTTCACCTCAACGCCGCGCAAATCAGAAAGGACCTGGCCTACTTCGGCGAGTTCGGCGTGCGCGGCGTCGGGTACTACGTCAAGGAGCTGCGCCGCCATCTCCGGCAGATCCTGGGTCTCGACCGCCAGGTCGCGGTGGCGATCATGGGGGCCGGCAACCTCGGGATGGCGCTCGCGGACTACCCCGGGTTTCGCGACGAGGGATTCGAGATCGCGGCGCTGTTCGACACCATGCGCGACAAGGTCGGGCAGAGCTCGCGGGCTGGAGTGCCGATCTACGATATCCGGGAATTCCGCAGCCTGGTGCGCCGGGCGCGCATCCGCATCGCGGTGATTGCGGTGCCCGCCGAATCGGCGCAGGCGGTCGTGAATACGGTCGTCTCGGCCGGCATCAAGGCGGTCCTGAATTTTTCTCCGGGGACGCTCAAGGTTCCCGCGGGCGTGAAGCTGAAGAGCGTGGACCTGACGGTGTCGCTCGAGAGCCTCTCGTTCTTTCTGGCCCAGGGAGAGATCGATGGCTAAGGCGGGGCCGCGGCTGTCGCACGTCGGCGCGCGCGGCGAGGTGCGGATGGTGGACGTCACCGACAAGGCGGTGACGGCACGCGAAGCCGTGGCCCGCGGACGCATCACCATGTCGCGCGAGGCGCTGCGCCAGATCAGGACGGGTGCGGTCAAGAAGGGGGATCCGCTCCAGACCGCGCGGCTCGCCGGGATCATGGCGGCGAAGCGGACCTCAGACGTGATTCCACTCTGTCATCCGCTACCGCTTTCGCATGCGGACGTCACGCTCCGTCCGCTGCGCGACGGCTATGAGATCGAGGCGCGCGTCCGGACCACCGCGCAGACCGGTGTCGAGATGGAGGCGCTCACCGCCGTCGCGATCGCCGCCCTGACCATCTACGACATGATCAAGGCGGTCGACCAGCAGATGACGATTGGCGAGATCCGCGTCGTCGAAAAGCGCGGCGGACGGAGCGGCGACTTCCGGTCATGACCGGCGTGCCTCCACCGCCGCCGGCCCCCTCAGGGCGAACGGACGGCAGCCCGCGCCCCCTGACCGTGCTCGTCGGCATTTACAGCCGATTCCTCTCATGGAACATTCCGGCCGCCGAGGTCGCATTCCTGCGCCGCGAGTTTCCCGCCCACACATTTGTTCAGGCGAAGAGCGACCCGGAAACGCTGCGGTTGATCAAGGACGCCGACGTCGCATTCCTGGGCGACCTGCGGCCGGATCAGCTCGCCGCCGCGGCGCGGCTGCAATGGGTTCACAGTCCCGCCGCGGGTCTCGGCGGCATGCTGTTTCCGGCGATGCTGCATTCGCCGGTCGTGCTGACCAACTCACGCGGGATCAGCGCCGCCACGATTGCCGAGCACGTGCTCGCTGTCACGCTGGCGATCTTCAGGAAGCTGCCTTTCGCCTTCAGGAGCCAGGCGGCCCGCGAATGGTCGCAGGATGCGATGCTCGCTCCGCCGCCGATCCGCACCATCAGCAGCTCGACCGTCCTGGTTGTCGGTCTGGGCAGCATCGGCGCGGCGACGGCAGAGCGCATGGCGGCCCTTGGGGCACGCGTCACCGGCATTCGCCGCGATCTGTCGCGTCCACTGCCCAAGGGCGTCGACACGGTCCTGCCGCCAGAGCAGCTGCTCCAGGCGCTCCCCCTCGCCGGCATCGTCGTGCTCGCCGCCCCCCAGACGGCGCAGACACGGGGCCTGATCGACACGGCGGCGCTCGCCGCGATGCGCCACGATGCTCTGCTCGTCAACGTCAGCCGGGGCGAGCTCGTCGACGAGGGCGCGCTCGCCGCCGCCGTGGCGGCCGGAACCATTGGCGGCGCGGCGCTCGATGTCTTCGACACCGAACCGCTGCCGGTCGAGAGTCCGCTCTGGGCGATGCCGAACGTCCTGATCACGCCGCACATGTCGGGCTTCCGTCCGGACCACTGGGCCGCCGTCACCGCGCTCTTTGCCGAGAACCTCCGGCGGTTCGAGGCCGGCCAGAGTCTTCTCAATCCGGTGGACAAAGCCGCCGGCTACTGACAGGGACAGTCAATCGGGACAGTCACGTTTGAGTGTCCCCGTCCGGCGGTGCGTGTAAAACGGCCGATTTGTGGGAATATTGGCCGCATATGGCACACACACCCGATCCGGTGAGCCCAGCGACCGCCGCGGCGGCCTTCAAGCCGTACATTCCTGCCTCACAGTCGCCGGCCGAGTTCACCGCCAAGGCGGTCGTGCTTGGCATGCTGTTCGGCCTGCTGTTCGGCGCCTCCACGGTGTATCTGGGGCTCCGCGCGGGGCTGACCGTCAGCGCCTCGATTCCGATCGCGGTTCTCGCTATCTCCGTGCTCAAGCGGTTGGGCGGCTCCACCATCCTCGAGAACAACATCGTCCAGACGATCGGGTCGGCCGGTGAGTCGGTCGCCGCCGGGGTCGTGTTCACCATCCCGGCGCTCATCTTTCTGGCGCCCCGCGGCCCCGCCTACTTCAACTACACGCAGATCACGCTGCTCGCGATCGCCGGCGGGATCCTCGGCGTCCTGATGATGGTGCCGCTCCGTCAGGCGCTGATCGTCAAGGAACACGGTGTGCTGCCGTATCCCGAAGGGACGGCGTGCGCTGACGTGCTGGTCGCGGGTGAACGCGGCGGCGCGCTGGCCCGGACCGTGTTCATGGGGCTCGCGGTCGGCGCGGTCTGGAAGGCGCTCTCGTGGATCGTCCAGATCTTCAGGACTACTATCGGCCACACCATTGCGCGGACCGGCGTCTTTCCCAACGCGACGTTGAACCTCGATCTGTCCCCGGAATACATGGGTGTGGGCTACGTCATCGGACCGAAGATCGCGGGGGTGATGTTCGCCGGTGGCGTGCTGTCGTGGCTGGTGCTGCTGCCGCTGCTGTCGATCATGGGCAACTACATGACGGTGCCCTTCCCGCCCGTCCCGGCCAGCGGTCTGCGGATCGACCAGATGTCGGCGCAGCAGCTGTGGAGCGCCTACATCCGCTACACCGGCGCCGGCGCGGTGCTCGCGGCCGGGCTGATTACACTCGCCCGCACGATCCCGACGATCGTCGCGTCGTTTCGCGAGAGCGTCCGCGAATTCGGCGTCGCCGCCGGGCCCGGCGGACGGCTGCGCACCGAGCGCGACATGCCGCTGATGGTCGTCCTCGTCGGATCGCTGCTGATCGCGCTCTTCCTGGCCGTCACGCCCGGGATGCCGATGCAGTGGAACTTCGCGGCCGCGGTCCTGATCGTCGTGTTCGCATTTTTCTTCGTGACCGTGTCGTCGCGGATTACCGGGCTGATCGGCAACTCGTCCAACCCGATTTCCGGGATGACCATCGCGACGCTGATCATGACCTGCAGCATCTTTGTCGCGATTGGCTGGCGCGGCGACTTCTACGCCCCGATCGCACTGGGCGTAGGGGCTGTGGTGTGTATTGCGGCATCGATTGCCGGCGCCACGTCGCAGGACTTGAAGACCGGATTTCTGGTCGGGGCCACGCCGGTGCGCCAGCAAATGGGTCTCATCATCGGTGTGCTGACCGCCTCGTTCGTCATCGGAATGACGACGCTGTATCTGCATCGGATCATGGTCATCGGATCTCCCTCGCTGCCGGCGCCGCAGGCGACGCTGATGGCGACCATCATCAAGGGGCTGCTCAGTCAGAACCTGCCGTGGGGGCTCGTCCTCGTCGGGGTGTTCATCTCCGTCACGCTGGAGCTCTGCGGAATCCGGTCCCTGTCCTTCGCGGTCGGTTCGTATCTCCCGATCCAGACGACGGCGCCGATCTTCGTCGGCGGCATGGTGCGGTGGTACGTCGAGCGGAAGACCGGTCAGAAGCAGGAATCCGAGATCAGCTCCGGCACGCTGTTCAGCTCGGGCCTGATCGCCGGCGGTTCGCTCGCGGGCATTCTGTACGCCGCGCTCTTCGGACGCAATCTCATCCCGGCGGCGGACGACGCGGCGACGCAGGGACTGATTCCGTTCCTGCATAATGGATCGGTCGGCATGGTCGCCGGCGGGCTGTTGTTCGCGGCGCTGGCCGCGGTGCTGGCGCGGGCGGGCCGGAAGACGATTGAATAAACGATTCGCACTGGCACTCGCGTTCTTCGGCGCCGCGATCTCGGCGGGCGCGCAGGCCCCCGACCGGATCGCGACCACGACCGACGCGCTCATCGCCAACTCGCTCTTCTTCAACGGCCACCGGATCGCCGTTCGCCACGCGGTGAAGGAAGCCGGCGAGCTGACCGAGCTCGACGCGACGGCCAAGCCGATCTACGTGTTCTGGCGTGAGCGCCCAAGCAGTTCGGAGGGAGAGATCCGCGGAGAGTTCTGGGATCTCGGGCGAATGCAGGAGGGGGATACGAGGTTTTCCTCCTACAACTTCAGTCCGGTGATTGCCGCCGCCAACAACGGACGCTGGCCGGCGCGGGACCAGATCTTCGTCGTCGTCGGCGCCACGCTGGTCCCCGGCCCGCCGCCGTCAGGCCAGAGCATCCGCGCGATTGCGCTCGCGCCCGAACAGTTCGACGGCCGCACGGTGACGCTCGTCGGACGGTTCAAGGGGCGCAATCTGTATGGCGACCTGCCCCAGTCGATCGCCAAGAGCAAGTGGGACTTCGTGCTGCAGTCGGCGGATGCGGCGATCTGGGTGTCGGGCGTCAGGCCGAAGGGCAAGGACTTCGACCTCGACCCCTCCGCGCGCGTGGACACCGGTCGATGGCTGGAAGTGACCGGCGTCGTGCACCGCGACGGTCTCGCGCTCTGGCTTGCGGCCGACTCGATGAAACTGGCCAGTGCGCCGACCGAGGGGGCGGTCGAAGTGGCGGCCCCCACGATCCCGCGCGAGGCGCCGCCGAAAGTGATCTTCAGCGCGCCGCTCGCCGACGACACCGACATCCCGGTGACCGGACGCGTCCGGATCCAGTTTTCGCGCGAC
>JBDTSX010000156.1:0-8859 GCA_039930925.1 Acidobacteriota bacterium
TCCTGCCTCTACCACGGCGAGGCGACGCTCGACCTCGTCGAGCGCCTGGGCGCCGGCAGCGCACACGTGACCGTCACGATCATCGATCTGTCTGTCTCTCCGCCGAAGATCGTCGCGACGATTCAGGCGCCCACCTCGGTGGTCGGTCCGCCGCAGAGCGTGGCGATCGCGCCGGACCGCTCGATCGCGCTGGTCACCGCGGCCCAGAAAATCGACCCGGCCGATCCGTCGAAGACGATCCCGGACGACCGGGTGACGGTGATCGATCTCACCTCCACCCCTCCCGCCGTGCTGGCCACGCTCCACGCCGGCAGCGCGGCGTCCGGCGTCTCGATCAACCGCGCGGGCACCCTGGCGCTGGTCGCGAACCGCTCCGACGGCACGGTGTCGGTGTTCACGATCAGGGGGAAGACCGTCACCGCGGCCGGCAAGGTGGACCTCGGCGCGCCCGAGAGCGGCCCGAGCCACGTCGTCTTCACGCGCGACGGTACGGCGGCGCTGGTCTCGAGAAATAACGACAGCCTGATCTCGGTGCTGAGCGTGAATGGCGCGAAGGTCGAAAATACCAAACACGATATCGCCTCGGGGTTGAAGCCCTACGGCATCGACGTCACCCCGGCCGGGGATGTGGCGATTGTCGCCAACATCGGCGCCGGGCTGACCGGCGGTTCGGATACGGTCAGCGTCATCGATCTCACCGCGAACCCGCCGCGCGCGGTCGATCAGCTCGCGGTCGGCGCGATTCCCGAGGGGCTCGCCGTGTCGCCCGATGGCGGGCACGTGGCGCTCACGATCATGAACGGTTCGAACGCGGCGAAGAGCTCCCCCACCTACAACGACTTCGGCCGCCTGAGAGTGTTCGCCCTCAATCGCCGGGCCCTCACACCGGTCGCCGAGGCGAAAATCGGGCACTGGTGCCAGGGCGCAGCCTGGACGTCGGCGGACACACTGCTCGTGCAGTGCATGGTCGAGCAGGAGATTCAGCTCTTTCGTTTCGTCGGTCACCGGCTGGTGCCCGCGGGGTCGATCAAGATGCCGGGGGCGCCCGCCGGAATCCGCGCCGTCTCGCGCTGACGGACCGGGACTTCTTCACGCGACGCCCGCCTTCCTCATCACCGCCAGTGTCGTCTCGAGCCCCAGTTTTGCCGCGTCGTCCGCCGTCATCTCCGGGGTGACGCGTCCGAGCGGCTCCGGGCTGACGCCATCGGTGTATCCGATCTTCTTCAGCGCCTGGAAGAAACCCACGAGATCGATGATCCCTTCGCCCGGCATGAGGCGCATGTTGTCGCGCACCTCTTCAGGCGGCATCGCCTTGGCGTCGGAGACGTGCACGTGCACGATGCGTGACTTGTCGGTCGCGGCAATCTCCGCGGTGGTGCCGCCCGAGTGGTGCCAATGCCAGACGTCGAGGATCGCGCCGACGTTCGGTCCGCTGTCCTTCGCGAGGGCGACGGTTTCCGGGAGCGTCCAGATGAACGGGTTCGGCGGAGGCCCGCCCGCCCGGCCGACGCGGAACTGTGGAACGCCCAGGAACTCGAGGCCGAGACGGATGTTGGACTTCTGCAGCACTGCCGCGACGGCGTTGAGGCGCTCCACCACGACCTTCCGATACTCGTCCTTTGGCAGCGGGCCCGTCGCGGACAATACCAGCATCATTTTCTGGCAGCCGATCCCGGCACTGAAGGCGGCATCATCGGCGAGCTGCACCAGCGCTTCCTGGAAGGCGGCCGGCTCGCCGCCGAATGGCAGCGGCCTCGCCATCGGAAGATTGGTGATCGTCGGCTTGATCTTCAGCTCCGCGAACAGCGCCTTCGTTGCCTCGAGGCCCGCCGTCTTGGTGGGGCCGAGGCTCCAGTCGACCCCGCCGTAGCCGGTCCGCGCCGCCAGCCGCGCGAAGTCAGGCCAGCCGACATTTTTTCCGGACGTCAGCGCGCCGTTCAGCGACACGAACATGCCGTCCGCGGCACAGGATGGGCGCGCGATCGCCAGCAGTGCTCCCGCATAGACGGCGCGCTCGAGAAAGTCTCTCCGGGTCAGCGTCGATCTCATGAATCCTCCTGAATGCCGGCTGAGGATACCTCACCGTGGCGCGATTGAATACCTGGCTTGACACCTGGCTTGACAGCCGTGGCCGAGCCGCACGCACAATGTGCTGATGCTTCGAACCGGATCGCCCAAGTCCGGCTGGAGCCGGACACGACAGGGATCAGGAGACGAATGAGCCTCACGAGATTGAGCGCGATCGCCGCGCTGCTGATGACCGCCGTCGGCGCAGCGGCGCAACCGCCGCCGGCCGATCCCGCAGTGGTGGCGCGCGGCCGGCAGATTTTTACGACCAATTGCACGGCGTGCCACGGCGCTGACGCGCGGGGCGGGGCCGAGGCCGCGGCCGATCTCACCCGCTCCGCGATCGCGGCGGCGCGTGACGGCGGCACCGAGCTCGCCGCATTCCTGAAGGTCGGCCGCCCCGAGCGCCGGATGCCCAGCTTCGCGCTGACCGATTCCGAGGTGGTCGACCTGTGGACCTTCGTCCGATCCGTCGCGCCGACTGGACGGGGCGGGGCGGGGCGCGGCATGATCACCGCGATCGTCGTCGGCGATGCCAGGGCGGGCGAAGCGTACTTCAACGGCGCCGGCCGCTGCGCAACCTGCCACTCGCCGGCCGGCGATTTGAAAGGCATCGGCACGCGGCTGCCGGTGGCGGCGATCCAGGGGCGCCTCGTGCTGCCGCGCGGCAACGGCGGCTACCCGCGTGGATTCAATGCGCCGCCGGATCCCAACGAAGCGCCCAGGAAGGTCACCATCACGCCGTCATCAGGCGAAACCGTCACCGGCACGCTGCTGTGGATCACCGACTTCAACGTGACGCTGATCGACTCGTCGGGGGTGCGGCGCACCGTGGCGCGCGCCGGCGACGTGCCCAGGGTCGAGATCGCGGATCCGCTGCAGTATCACATCGACCACATGAAGCAGCTGACCGACAAGGACATGCACGACCTGACCGCGTACCTGGTGACCCTGAAATGAGACGCACGCTGACGCTCGCGATCGGTGCGCTCCTCGTCCTTTCGCTCGGCATGAGCGCGCAGGGCCCGCTCGATCCGTCGCTGCTGCTGAAGCCGCCGACCGATGCATGGCCGTCGTATCACGGCGACTACACCGGCCGTCATTACAGCCCGCTCGAGCAGGTCAACGTCTCGAACGCGAAGAACCTGTCGCTCGCCTGGTTCTATCGTGTGCCGGCAAGCACCGACGGGGCGATCGTCGGCGGTCCGGAAGCCCAGCCTGGAGGCCGCGGCGGCCCGCCCCCCGCGCAGTCGGCGGGCGGCCCGGTGATCAAGGCCATGCCGCTGATGGTGAACGGGATCCTCTACCTGTCCGCCCCCAACCGCGTCTTCGCGGTGGACGCGCGCACCGGGCGGCAACTGTGGCAGTACCTCTGGCGCGGACGCAACGCGATCGGCAATCGCGGGGTCGGCATGTCCGGCAACTGGCTGTTCGTGGTCGCGCCGGACAACACCGTCCTGTCGCTCGACGCCACCACCGGCAAGGAACGATGGAACCGGAAGCTCACCGGCGACGACGTGTCGAACTGGTCCACGTCGGCGCCGATCGTGATCCGCAACCACGTGCTGGTCGGCATCGGCGGCGACACGCCGACCGGCAGCACGCGCGGATTTCTCGAGGCGCTCGATCCGGAGACCGGCGCGTCGCAGTGGAAGTGGTGGGCAACGCCAGGCGCCGGTGAGCCTGGCATCGAGACCTGGCCGAGCCCCGAGATGTCGCTGAAGAGCTCCGGCGCCCCCTGGCAGCCGCCGACCTATGACCCCGCGCTCAATCTCGTCTACGTCACCACCGGCCAGGCGACGCCGACCTACAACGGCAAGAGCCGCGAGGGGGCCAACCTCTATACGTCCTGTGTCGTCGCGTTGAATGCCGACACCGGCAGGATGGCCTGGTACTACCAGTTCTCGCCGCACGATACGCACGACTGGGACGCGACCGAAGTGCCGGTGCTCGTCGACGGCACGATCGCCGGCCGGCCGCGCAAGCTGCTCGCGCAGGCGAACCGCAACGGGCATTTCTTCCTGCTCGATCGCACCGACGGCAAGAGCCTCGTCGTCAAGCCCTTCGCGCTGTCGAACGCCTACCTGGGCCTTGACGAAAAAGGCGTGCTCGTCCCGAACCCGGCGAAGGAAGGCGGGCCGGGAGGCACGCTGGTGTTTCCGACGTCGGACGGCGCCGTCAACTTTCCCGCCCAGTCGTTCAGCCCCGACACCGGGCTCTTCTACACCAACGCCACCGATGCCGGCAGCATCTTCTATTTGTCCCCGGACCCGACCGATCCCACCGGACTCGGACGCGGGCAGGAGTGGCACGGCGGCTACTTCGATTCGAGGCTGACGGCGATCGACTACCGCACCGGCGAGGCGAAGTGGGAGCACAAGTATCCGCAGCAGGGATGGGGATCGAGCCAGCAGCCCGGCGTGCTATCGACCGGCGGAGGGCTCGTGTTCTCCGGTGATCCGGCAGGAAACCTGATTGCGTTCGACGCCGCCAACGGCGGGATCCTGTGGCACGCGCAACTCGGCGCCCAGCTCACGAACAGCCCGGAGACCTACAGGCTCGACGGTCGTCAGTACGTCGTCGTCGCCGCCGCCGATACGCTGTTCGCGTTTTATCTGCAGTAGGTGAGATGACGATCATGGTCCGGCTAAAGCCGGACCCCACCGGAATCACGGTCCGGCAGAACACGCCCGCCGTGTAGCGTCCGGCTTTAGCCGGACGATGGCGAGGCTGGAACTGGCCGGCTGAAATGACTAGACTGGGCCGTTCACGGCAGAGAACGAACGGTCGCTGACAATTGAGGAGCCGCGCATGGTGCAGGTGACATCGAGCAATACCGTCCACGACGTGGTGGTCGTGGGTTCCGGGGCAGGCGGCGGCACCACGACGAAGGTGCTGGCCGATCTCGGCATCAACGTCCTCCTGCTCGAGGCGGGCCCGATGCTCAACATGGCCGACCTGAAGGAGCACATGTGGCCCTACAACGTGCCGCATCGAGGAGTGGGCGCGAAAGGGGAAGGCTACACCGGCGGCCGCAGCGGCTTCACCTACAGCGCTACCTACGGCGGCGCGCAGCTCGATGGCGAGCCTTACACCGTCGCGCCCGGCAGCGACTTCTCGTGGTTCCGATCGCGGATTCTCGGCGGCCGCACCAATCACTACGGACGCGTCACCCTGCGCATGGCGGAGTACGACTTCAAGCCGCGGACGACGGATGGCCTGGGGTGGGACTGGCCGATCAGCTACCAGGACCTCGCGCCGTACTACGACAAGGCGGAGAACTTCATCGGCGTCACCGGGACCAAAGAGGGGATCCGCAGCGCGCCTGACGGCATCTTCAACCCGCCGGCGCCGCTTCGCGCCCACGACACGCTGGTGCAGCGCGCATGCGCCAAACAGGGCATCCGCGCGGTGCCGGCGCGCCAGTCGGTGACGACCGTGCCCAGGAACGGGCGGCCGGCGTGCCATTACTGCGGACAGTGCGGACGCGGATGCAAGAGCGCCTCGAACTACGCGGCCAGCTACGTGCAGATCTTCCCCGCCATCCAGACCGGGCGAGTGAAAGTGATCGCCAACGCGATGGCCCGCGAGCTGATCACCGACGGCAGCGGCAAGGTCACCGCGGTCTCGTATATCGACAAGACCGACGGAATCGAGAAGCAGGTCCGCTGCCGCACCGTGGTTCTCGCGGCAAGTGCGTGTGAGTCGGCACGGCTGCTGCTCAATTCGAAGGGACCCGGCCACCCGCAGGGGCTCGCGAATGCCTCCGGCAAGGTGGGCAGGTATCTCATGGACACGGTCGGGTCGAGCGCATCCGCAATGGTGCCGGCCCTGTCTGGGATGCCGCACTACAACTCCGATGGCTACGGCTCCCACCTCTACGTGCCGTGGTGGTTGTCCGACCAGCACAAGACGCTCAACTTCCCGCGCGGGTACCACATCGAGGTCGGCGGCGGATACGGCATGCCGTCGGTCGGATCCTTCACCGGTGTGGTCAACCGCGCCGAAGGCTACGGCGTCGCGATGAAGCAGGCGATTCGCGACGAGTACGGCACCTCAATCGGCCTCTCCGGCCGCGGCGAGATGATCCCGAACGAGCAGTCCTACTGCGAGATCGATCCCGAGGTCAAGGATCGCTGGGGCATCCCGGTGCTCCGGTTCCACTGGGCCTGGAGCGACCACGAGCTCAATCAGGTCCGTCACATGCAGACCACCTTCCGCGCGATCCTCGAGTCGATGGGCGGACGCATGGCGGCGCCGGCGGCCGGTGGAGGACGCGGCGGCCGCGGCGGAACGCAGGCAGCGGCGGGCGGCGGCACGCCCGGTCAGCAGGCTCCGCAAACGGGACAGACGGGTCCGCAGACTGGTCAGCCCAACACGCCGGCCGGGCAGCCGACCAGTGCCATGGCGTCGCAGCAGGCCGGGCAGGCGCCGGCCGCAACACCCGGACGGCCGCCGATCTCGCGCGGCGGCGCGATCATCCACGAAGTCGGCACGGTTCGCATGGGGGACGACCCGCAGGCGAGTGTGCTGAACAAGTACTGCCAGGCGCACGAAGTCAAGAACCTGTTCGTCGCCGACGCCGCGCCGTTCGTCAGCAATGCCGACAAGAACCCGACCCACACGATCGTCGCCCTCGCCTGGCGGACGGCCGAATACCTCGCCGAAGAAATGAGGAAGGGCAATGTCTGAGATCACACGACGGGACGTGCTGCGGCGCCTTGCGCTGGCGTTGTCCGCGGCCGGTTTCGTGGACCGCGTGGCGGCGCAGGAAGTCCACCTGATGACGGCGCAGGCGGCCCTGCCGACCGGCGCCTACACGCCCAAGGCGCTCACCGCGCACGAGTACAGCACGCTCGAGCGGCTGACCGACCTGATCATTCCGGTCGAGAACGGCGCGCCCGGCGCCGTCGCCGCCGGCGCGGCCGCCTGGATCGATCTGATCATCAGCGAGAACACGGAGCTGAAAGATCGATACGCCACCGGCCTGGCCTGGCTCGATGTGGCGATGCGGGAGCGCGGCGCCACCAACTTCGTGTCGGCCACGCCGCCACAGCAGACCGCCCTGCTCGATCAGATCGCCTACCGCCGCAACCTCACTTCCGCGCTGGCACCGGGAATCGAGTTCTTCACCTGGGCGCGCCGGATGACGGTGGACGCCTTCTACACGAGCGCCATCGGCATTAAGGACATCGACTATCGCGGGAACACCGCGCTCGCCTCCTATCCCGCGCCCACTGAGGCGATTGCGTACGCGCTGAAGAGGAGCGGACTCTAGGGCTGAAGGCTGAAGGCTTTCGGCTTAAGGGGCCTCAGCCCTGTGCCCTCAGCCCTCAGCGGGGGCATGCTCCAGCGAATGGTCGTGCCCGAGCGCAAGAACGAGGATCATCGAGGTGATCCCGGCAGCCGCGAGCGAGAGGAGGCCCGCTTCGTAAGTGCCGGTCGCGTCCTTCAGCCATCCCATCACGTACGGGCCGGCGAACCCGGCCAGGTTGCCGATCGAGTTGACCAGCGCGATCCCGCCGGCAGCCGCGGGCCCCGAGAGGAACGCGGTCGGCAGTGTCCAGAATACCGGCAGGTTGCCGAAGATCCCGAAGCCGGCGATCATCAACGCCACCATCTTCATCGCCGGGTTGTCGATCACCGCCGCGGCCGCAAGTCCCGCGGCCGCGATGAACATCGGGAACGCCGTGTGATAGCGGCGCTCGCGCTTGCGATCCGAGCGTCGCCCCCACATCACGATGCTCACGAGCCCGACGACGTAGGGTAGCGCCGTCACGAATCCGGTCTGCACGTTGGTCAGCCCGAACGCCTTGACGATCTGCGGCAGGAAGAAACTCAGGCCGTAGTTGGTCGCGACGGCGCCGAAATACACGACGCTCAGCGCCAGCACTTTCGGGTTCATCAGCGCCTGCGCGACGCTGTAGTTGTGCACGGTCTGCTTCTGCGTCCGCTCCTGCTCGAGCCGGTTGACCAGCCACGCCCGCTCATCGGCCTGCAGCCAGGTGGCCTCGACGGGCCGATCCGTGAGGTAGAAGAACACCACGACCGACATCACCAGCGAAGGCACCGCCTCGGTAATGAACATCCATTGCCAGCCCCTGAGCCCCATGAATCCATCGAGCCCCAGCAGCAGTCCGGACAGCGGCCCGCCGAGGACGGTGGAGAGCGGGATCGCGGCCATGAAGTAGCCGATGATCCGCGCGCGGTAGACCGCCGGGAACCAGAGCGTGAGGAAGAAGATGATGCCCGGGAAGAAGCCGGCCTCGGCGATCCCGAGCAGCGCGCGCAGTGCATAGAAGCTGTTCGCGCCGGTCACGAACGCCATGCCGCCGGAGAGCAGTCCCCACGTGAACATGATTCGCGCGATCCATTTCCTCGCGCCGAAACGCTCGAGCAGCAGGTTCGAGGGTACTTCGAAGAAAAAGTAGGTGAGGAAGAACACACCCGCGCCGAAACCGTACTGGGAGGCCGACAGCCCGAGATCGTGGTTCATGGTCAGGGCGGCGAACCCGACGTTGACCCGGTCGAGGAAGGCGACGAAGTAACAGGTGATGAGGAACGGCACCAGCCGCCTCGTGACCTTCGCGATCGTGCGGGCTTCCAAAGCATCCATGCGTCTTCTGTCTCCTCGCGAGAGTGAAGGTCCGAATCACTGCGATCGGCGTGTCGCGCTCTGGAATGAACGCGTCAGCAGCATATGCGGACGCCGGGTGCGGCGCAAATCTGATGTTCCCTGAACGAGCTGCCGCGTTTGAAGTATTTTGGATTGATGGCTGCCTGCGATCTGCT
>JBDTSX010000157.1:0-8818 GCA_039930925.1 Acidobacteriota bacterium
GGCCGCGCTGGCGGTGTCGTAGCGCAAGAGGAAACCATCCACCAGCAGCCTGCGCTCGACCGCATCGACCGTCCCGAGCACACGCGGATCGGTGGCCGGCAGGAAACCGAGCGTCGGCAGCAGCAGCAGACTGGCGTCGAGCTCCTGCGATCCGTACGACTGCACGAAGCTCCCGAGCGCTCGATCGAAGCCGCGGCTGCAGACCTCGCGATGGATCGCATCGCGCACGGTGCGCCAGCGTCCGATCTGGGCGCCCTGCCCGAAGGCTTCCATCAACCGGATGCCGCGATCGAAGGCGACCCAGGCCATGACCTTCGAGTAGGTGAACTGCCGCGCACCGCCCCGCACTTCCCAGATCCCCTCGTCCGGCTCTTTCCAGACGGTGACCAAGTGCTCGAGGATCGCGCGCTGGAACGCCAGGTCTTCCTCGCGCGAATCGAGGCCGCCGCGGCGCGCCTGATGCAGCGCATCCATGACCTCGCCGAACACGTCGAGCTGCACCTGTCCATGCGCGGCATTCCCGATTCGCACCGGACTGGCGCCCTCGTAGCCGGGAAGCCACGGCACCTCTTGTTCGGTCAGGCGCCGCTCACCCGCGAGTCCGTACATGATTTGCAGCTGCGACGGCGCGCCCGCCGCGGCGCGCAGCAGCCAGTCGCGCCACGCGCGCGCTTCGGTGTAGTACCCCGCGTTCATCAGTGCCAGCAGGGTCAGCGTGGCGTCGCGCAGCCAGCAGTAGCGATAATCCCAGTTCCTGCTGCCGCCGAGCTGCTCCGGCAACGACGTGGTCGGAGCCGCCACCATCCCGCCGGTCGGTGCGTAGGTCAACGCCTTGAGCGTGATCAGCGAGCGCGTCACGGCGGGTCCCCATTCAGAGGCGGACTGCCGGCGCGACGTCCACTCCGTCCAGAATGCCTCGGTGTGCTCCAGCGACAGGACGGGATCGATCGCGTCCGCCGCCGGCAGATGTGACAAGCCATGGGTGAGGACGAACGGCACCGTGCAGCCTGCCGCCACCTCGAATTCGGCGACCGTCGTCAGACCCTCTCCCTTCAGCGGCACCGGGGTGCGCAGCGTGACCATGTCCGGGCCGGCAATGGCCCTGAACGTCCCGTCGGGCAGCCGGGTCACCCATGGAACGATGCGTCCGTAGTCGAACCGGAGGATCAGTTCGGTCCGCATCCGCAGGCGGCCGCGGTCGCCGCGCACCAGCCGGACGATATCGGAGTTGCGGCCGCGCCGGGGCATGAAGTCGATGACCGTGACGGCGCCGTCGGCATGCTCGACCCGCGTTTCCAGGATCAGCGTGTTCTCCCGATACGAGCGGCTGACGCGGGCATCAGGCACGGCGGCTTCAATCAACCAGCGTCCGTGTTCGGGGGTGCCGAGTAGCGCCGCGAAGCAGGCCGCCGAGTCGAAGCGCGGCCAGCAGAGCCAGTCGATCGAACCGCCGCGCGACACCAGCGCGGCGGTTTCGCAGTCTCCAATCAGCGCGTAGTCCTCGAGCGGCGTGCTCATGAGCGCGAGCCGATCTCGGCACTGGCTCGATGCATGGGGCTGGTGCGGCAGCGTGGAGGGGTGACGACGAGTGGACGCATGTTGGCAGCCTGCTGCTTTCGTTGAGTCGATTCACACGCTACTCACAGCCGAGCGCCAGGCTCGGCTGGGAATGGCACCACGCTGCCGGCGCCGGTCGCCGCCAACTCCGAGCGTGTCAGCGCCCAGCCTAACTACCCTACACTGATCGTGTGGCAACACCGGTGCCGCCAGTCGGAGTTGGCTCAAAACCGCACGAGCTCGTCGGTCCCGTGCGGGTGTGGCACTCGCCCGAGCCTGCGTCCGGCGACGGGGCTCCCCTGGAGTGGCTCGTCGACAACGCCGACGCGTACGACAGGATTGTCCACGCGCTTGGCTCCGCGCGTCGCGCCATCTGGATCACGCAGCTCGCGTTCGACGCCGACTGCATGGCGTACGAACGGCCAGGCGCCGACGCCGGTGCATCGGCGCCGTCCTGCGGGGGAACCCTCCTCGCCGAGGCGGTGCTCGCCGCGGTGACCCGCGCCGCCGTTGACGTCCGGATCCTTCTCAACGCGACGCTGCTGCTCGACACGGCCCGCCCGCTGCGTCAGTTCCTCACCCTGCGCATTGCCGCGTTGCGGGAGGCTGGCAGCGCTGTACCTGGGACGATCCAGGTTCGCGGCGTGAAGCGGTTTCCTCAGCTTCTGCACGCGAAGATGATCATCGTGGACGGGACGGAGGCGTTTCTCCTCGGGTCCCCGTTCGCGAACGGCTACTGGGACGATGGTCTGCATCCTCCAGTGGATCCGCGTCGCCCGATGCGAGAGCTGGCCGGACGGCCGGTGCACGATCTGTCGGTGCGGTTGACCGGGAGTCCGGTTGCGGCGATCGAGGATGTCTTCACGGCATCCCGCCAACTGAAGAGGCGTTCGAACGGGGTCTCTGGGTACAGCTTCAGCAGCTGAACGACCGGGATCCCGCGAAGGCATGGGATCAGACCGTCAGCGCTGATCCGGACGACCCGCGATTCGCCTTCAGTTTCGACGGGACCGCCCTGTTCGTGATTGGACTCCACCCCGGGAGCTCACGGCTGGCACGCCGCTTCGACTGGCCGGCGCTGGTCTTCAACCCTCACGCACAGTTCGATCGGCTCCGCCGGGACGGATTGTACGAGCGGCTTCGGGACCGGATTCGCGCGCGCGACATCGCGCTGCAGGGCAACCTCAATCCCAACCTCGCGGACTTCGGCGCTCGCACGGAGGCGCGCCAGTACTCCGGACGGGATACGACGGACGCCGTGTGGCAGTGTCCCTTCCATCGGCGCCATCGATGAGGGTCCTGCAGCGCATTCACCTGCCGCCGCAGACCGGATCGGCGCTGACCGTCAAGCGCGGACAGCGGCTCGAGATCGTCGATCCCGAGGGAGAGCAGGTCTCCGATCTGATTTCGTTTTCGGAGGAGAACCCCAGCGAGTGGCTGTCGTCCGGACGGACGATCGATTACGCGAACACGATCTACGTGACCACCGGCCACACGCTCTATTCGAATCGCAGCCGGCCGATGTGGACGATCATGGAGGACACGGTCGGCCGCCACGACTTCCTCCTCACCCCGTGCAGCCCCGAGACGTTCACGATTCTCTACAAGACGACCGGGCACCACCCGAGCTGCTTCGAAAATCTCGTGCGCAGCCTCGAGCCCTTCGGCATCGTGCCCGATGCCATTCCCACCACGCTCAACGTCTTCATGAATGTGGACGTGCTGCCGTCCGGCGAGCTGCGGATTCTGGCGCCGCGCTCACGTCCCGGCGATCGGCTCGTCCTGCGCGCCGAGATGGATGTGATCGTCGGGATCACCGCGTGCTCGGCCGAGCTCTCCAACAACGGCTCCTTCAAGCCAATCGATGTGGCTCTGTTCGACGGCATCGACGCATAGTGGCAGTTTATGTGGGGCGCGTTCAGAGCGTGTGAGTACTCGAGGTCACACAGCAACCCCGGCATGACGATCTTCCGCCTGAAGGCGGAAGCCACGAGACCAGTCTTCTTTAAGAGACGAGCCTTCCTTACGAGACGAGCCTTCACTTAAGAGCCGAGCATCTCTTCTTCGAACCGGTGGCTTCCGCCTTCAGGCGGAAGATCGAGTTCACCGATTGTGGAGCGGTGCGACGGTCGCCTGGATCAGTAGAGCTGTCCGGTTGACGAGGTGACTTTCCCGGCGTCGACCGACAGCACATAGGACGCGCCGCCTGTTCCCGTCCATGTCGTCAGGTTGAACGTGCCGCCCGCCGGCAACCGATACGCGCTGATCCCGGCGATGCTCAGCGGCAGGCCCGGCCTGCAGACCACCGGCCTGGCCGTCGCCCGCAGGAAATACACCGGTCCTTTGCCGACCACCACGGCGGTGCCGTCCGATTCCATCAGTGCGGCGGCCTCCTCGTTGACGGCAATCGCCCTGGCCGCGGCGGTCCAGCCGTCGTTGATCATTCGGGCGAGGAACACGGTCAGGCGGCCGATGCGATCACGCGGGACGAAGTGTGAATCGGTGATGACGCCGTCCATCTGCGGCAGGGTCAGGAACGCCCGCTCGAGCGTCACCTTGTCAACATACGGATTGGCCAGCGCCTCCGCCGAGGTGACGGTGTCGAGCATCGCGGAAAACGAGAACTGTCCGAGGACCGCCAGGCCCGCGCTGGTGCCGCCGAGGGGTACGCCGCGCCTGGCCAGCGCGTTGAGCGCGTCCTGCACCGGGGTGCCCTTCCAGTACCTGACGTAGTTGGCCTGGTCGCCCCCCGCGATGAACACCGCTTCGGCATGCTCGATAGCCGTGATCACATCGGCGTCGAACGCCGCCGCGCGGCTGTGAAAGACGATCGATTCGACGGAGTCCACCCGGCCGAGGCCGCGGATGAACGCGTGGTAGTCGTCCGCGCCAGAGGCGCGGAGGATCACGACGTCGCCGCCGCCGGCGTGGTCGATCAACCAGCGGAAGGCGTCCTCGATGTCCTTGCCGCCGCCTTCCAATTGCAGTCCGCCGCGGGTCCGGGTCGTGGCGTCACCGGCGTTGCCCGTCAAGTAGTCGTCGTATGCGGCGGTCGAGCGGTGCTTCGTTTGGGCGTTCGCGGAGAGGGAAGGCGGCGTACTCTGACGAGCTATCGAGCCAGGTGGGGATGGCTGAATCGAAGGCCATCCGGCCAAGCCTGCCAGAATCGCGAAGGTGAGGAGGATTGGTTTCAACGGGCGACCGTCCGGCTGAAGCCGGACGCCCCGAATCGTGTGGCAGCTGACACGACGGACGGTCGGGAGACGGGTGTGGAACCCGTCAGGCGGTCCATCCCCCATCGATGACGTGCAGCTGGCCGGTCGTGAACGCGGATTCGTCGCTCGCGAGGTAGACGGCGAGCGCGGCGACTTCCTCCGGCTTGCCAAGGCGCTGCATCGGCTGGCGCGCGACAAAGGCGCGGCGCGCCGCTTCGATATCGCCTGACGCGGCCATCCGCGCGGCGAGCGAGGGGGAATCCACCGTCCCCGGGCAAATCGCGTTGCAGCGGATGCCCTTCGTGACGAAATCCACCGCGACCGACTTGGTCAAGCCCAGGACCGCCGCCTTGGATGCGCCGTAGGCGCAGCGGTTGGGAATGCCTTTGACGCTGGAGGCAATCGACGAAATGTTGACGATCGAACCGCGGCCGCGCTCGAGCATCTGCGGCAGCAGCGCCCGGATCATCCGGTACATGGAGGTGACGTTGATGTCGAACGATCGCGTCCAGTCCTCCGGCTCCGCATCCAAGATGGTGCCGTTGTGGACGTAGCCGGCGACGTTCAGGAGCACGTCGATACCCGGCCAGCGGGCCGCCACCGCATGGCACGCCTGGGTGTCGGTCACGTCGAGGCGCGCGATTTCGACTCCCGGTGACTCGGCCTTCAGCATGTCCAGGCCGGCCACATCCACGTCGGTCGCGATGACGGCGGCCCCCTCCCGGGCGAACGCGAGCGCCGACGCGCGTCCGATGCCGGCGGCGGCGGCCGTCACGAGCGCAGTCTTGCCTGCCAATCTGCCTGCTGCCACGGTGCTCCTTGGTCTCTTGTCCCGAGGCTGCCGCGTCGCGACGGCCGCCCGGTCGTGCCGTCAGGTGCGGTTCACTTCGGCGAAGCCGGCGCCTCCGCCAGGGTCTTCTTGGCTTCCGCCGCCGGGATCTCGCGGATGAAGATGTTCCGGAAACGCATCTCCGAGTTGTGGGTCTGGAGCTCGATCGGGCCTTTCGCGACCAGCGGCTCGGTGCGAGCGAAGAAGTTGTCGAGCACCTGCCCTGCAACCGTCGGCTTGTCGTTCAGCCAGATCCAGACCCGCGAACCGACCATCTTGATCCGGAACGTGTTCCACTCGCCGACCGGGTTGTCGGCCTTGACCAGCGGCCACTTCCCGGGGTTGGCGTCGTTGTTGTTCCACAACGCGCCGGAGCCCTTCGGCGCGCCGTTCGTGACCTCGCGCGGGTTGTCCGGATCCCAGACCTGCACCTGCGGATAGCCGCGCAGGTACACGCCGGAGTCCCCATTGTGGCTGACCATCAGCCAGTCCACATACATCTCGAAGTCGCCGTAATCCTTCGCCGTGGCGAGATGCGGGCTCTGGCCGTCCGAGACGATCTCCCCCTTGGCCGCGTCGACCTTCCAATGCGCGTCGCGGTCGGTGTTCCACTGCGCCTGCTTCGCGGCAAGCGCCTCCTTCGAAAGCCCGGCTTCTTCGACCGGGTTGTAATTCGGCTGCCGACCGCGCCAGCCGTTGAGGTCCTTCCCATCGAACAGCTTGGTGAAGCCCTTGGGGATCTTGGGGTTCGCCGGCCGGGCTGTAGACTGAGCTGCCACTCCGCAGGTCACGACTGCCAGAATGACGGCCAACGCTGAACGCAGGTGGGTCATGTATGCTCCTCGCGGCCAGATTGTGCCACATTTTGGGGACCGCGGCCGCGACGGCCGGGATTCGGGATCCGGGATCCGGCGATTCGGGATCCGGCGATTCGGCGATTCGGCGATTCGGCGATTCGGCGATGAGTGATTCGGCGATGAGTGATTCGAGATGAGTGATCAGTGATTAGTGATTCGAAGCGTCCCTGGCGCGTGGCCGTTCTTGGTCTCGGCCACTGGTACTCCGCGTATGGTTTGGCCCGCGCGCTGCCCGAGTATCCAAGGGCGGAGCTGGTCGCCGTGGCGTGGCACGACCAGGCGCAGCTCGACGCATTCACCACCGCCTTCGGCGTCCGCGGCTATCGCGACTATGCCGAGCTGCTCGAACGCGAACGGGTGGATATCGTGCACATCGCCGCGCCGGTATCGGAGCTGATGGACATCACGCGGTTGGCCGCGCGCGCAGGAAAGCACATCCTGCTTGGCAAGCCGATGGCGATGACGGTCGAGCAGGCGGACCGCATGGTGGACGCGGTCGAGTCGGCGGGGGTGTCCTGTTTTCCGTTGCAGGGAATCATGCGCCTGCGCCTGGCCGATCTGAAAGAGCGGGTCTCGGCTGGAGCGATCGGCGATTTGGCGGTCATTCATCAGACCAGCCGCTGGTCGATCGCGGAGGACGGATACAACTCCGGCCGCCCAGGATGGTTCGCTGATCCGAAGTACGTGCCCGGCGGCGCGCTGATCGACGAGGGCATCTACTGGATGGACCTGATCGCGTGGCTGGCTGGGAGCGATGTCGTCGAAGTGGACGCACGGACCGCTAACCTGGTCCACAAGGACATCGCGGTCGAGGACTGGGGGATGGCGACCTTCACGCTGGCCAATGGCGTCATCGCGACCCTCGAGGCCTCGTGGACCATCAACGCGCCGAGGAAGACGGCGCCTTCACCGAAACACAACAGCGTCGTCCGGCTGGAGCTGGTCGGCACCCGGGGGGAAATCATCGATCAGTGGTTTCGCGATCCCGGGCGCGCGGTGCTCGCTGCCGGTGCCGCCGACTGGGTCTTCGAGCGCCAGTCGGCCGAACGCTTCGCCGCCGCGGCCCCTTTTCCGCTCGATCATTTCATCGACAGTCTGGAACAGGTCCGGCCGCCGGCCGCCAACATCCGCGACGCGCGCAAGACGCTCGCCGTCGCCATGGCGGCCTATCAATCCGCGCGCGAGCGCAAGCCGGTGCGGCTGTAGCCGGGGACCTTCGCAACGCCGGCGGACCTGCCGCACCTTGACGTCCACGGACCTTCGCGACAAGACTGCGGTTCTCGAACCGGTCATTGAAGTGGCGCGGGCATGAACGAGGAGAGTCCGACGATGCGTGCAGCCATGGGCCTGTTGACCGGTGCGTTGGCTCTGACGATGCTGGTGGAGCAGGCTCGCCCGTCGGCGAGGGGGCCGGAATCGCCGCTGAAGCCGATTGACGATCCGGAGGCGTACGCCGTCTACGCAAGCGTGCTGGCCGGCGACTTGCCCGCCCACGCGGCCAGCGCCAGGAGGCTCGTGTTCCTGAAGGAGACGAGCACCAACCAGTCGTGCATGCCATCCGGCAAGCCGCTCGACGGAGAATGGCGCGCGGTCGTCGAGAACTTCAAATCCGAGAACGCCCAGGTCCGGGCGATCCGGCCCGGATTTTCGCTCGGCCTGCCCTATGTCGTGGTTCCCACCGAGGAGATCCAGGCACTGTTCCTGGCGGCGCCGGATGCGGCCACGCTGGGCTGGTCCGGCTTCTACCAGCAGTACCCGGACTCCGGCGGATACATCTCGGTATCGGCGGTTGGCTTCGACCGCCCAAAAACGCGCGCGATGGTCTACCTGGCCACCGCGTGCGGCGGCCTCTGCGGCGGCGGGACGCACCACCTGCTGGAAAAGGTCAACAACGCTTGGCGCGAAGCGACGCTGCCAGGCCTTTCCAGCTGCATGTGGGTGTCGTGACCGGCAACCCTTCTCTTGCGTGTCTTGGCGAAGACCGGTGACTGTGTTGGCGAGCCGGGTCGAAGACCCGGCCCGAACCGAACCGAACCGAACCCGAACGTGAACGCTAAAACCTACTTAAAACCTAAAACCTAAAACTTTTTCTTAGATCACCGGCATCGGCGACGACAGTGCCGCCAGCACCTCTTTGTAGAGATACTTGGCGCCTTCGATCCCGTTCAATGGACCGGCCTCGTACTCCAGCGCGAACGTCCCCTTGAACCCGCCGGCGAGCATGATCCGCGTCGAACGCCGCACGTCGTTGAGATCTCCCCAGCGATCCCAGTACTTCGCGTGGACGTTGGTGTGCGCGTACGGGGCGAGCGCCTTGAGGCCGTTGAAGAGCATGTACTCGTGTTCCCAGTTGCAGAAGT
>JBDTSX010000158.1:0-8816 GCA_039930925.1 Acidobacteriota bacterium
AGCCGGTGCTGGTCACCGAGCTGCAGTTCGAATCGGCCGTCTCATTACAGGCGCCCGGGCCGGGGCGGGGCGCCCCGAACGCGGCGCCTCCGACCGCGGTCGTCGGCTATCCGCGCGGCTACTCCGTTCAGGTCTCCACCGACGGCAAAACGTGGAGCAAGCCGGTCGCCGCGGGCAAGGGCGGCGGACCACGCACGACGATCACGTTTCCGCCGACCCGCGCGGCATTCGTTCGCATCACGCAGACCGACACGACCGCCGGCGCGCCCGCATGGTCGGTCCGGAACCTGCGGCTCTACGAGAGCCCATCCGCCCGCGCGGGGCAGTAAGGCTGGAGACTCCGGGCGCGGAGAATGGGGACGAAAGTGACGCCGGGACGCGGGCGTCGCCGCGGGTCTTCGTGGTCCGTAGTCGTGGTATGTTTTGCGTCACTTTCGTGCGCACACCTGCACATCACTGGAGAAATGTCATGCGCCTCACCGTCCGCCTGGGTACGCTCGCGGGTCTGCTCTTCGTCCTGACGCTGCCCCTGCGGGCACAGAGCCCCTCGACCGTGATGGGAGACTTCATGCACGACGCGGCGGAGGTGCAGACGAAAATCGTCGGCCTCGCGAAGGCACTGCCAGAGTCGGCGTACGCGTGGCGGCCCGGCAAGGGCGTGCGTTCGACCGGAGAGGTCTTTCTACACGTGGCCTCCGACAACTACTTTCTGCCCGCGGTGATGGGTATCGCTCCACCGGCCAGCACGAAGATCAACGGCAAGGACTACAAGACCGCGGAGACCTTTGAGCAGCGGACGCTGACCCGCGCTCAGATTATCGGCGAGCTGGAACAGTCATTCGCTTTTCTGCAGACGTCGATGAAGGGCGTCCCGGACGCGAAGCTCACTGACGCGCTCGACGCGTTCGGACAGAAAACCACGAACCGACGCCTCTGGCTGTCCACGACGACCCACCTGCACGAGCATCTCGGACAGCTCATCGCCTACGCCCGCAGCAACAATGTGACTCCGCCGTGGAGCAAGTGAGCTGAGCGGTGGCGGATGCGGGCCGCCCCGCTCTCTCAGCGGGGCCGGCTGCTGGTTTCTCACGCGTCAGATGCAGGCGATGCCCGCGCGCGTGGTCCATCAGAACTCGGTTAGTTTAGCGTTCCAGGAAAAGCAGCTCACCGAATTTCTGGTACTCGTGAAAGCTCTCGCCCACCCGCGCCCAGTCCCACTGGGTGGTCTTCCCATCGTCGTAGTCAACCCGGTAGAAATTGACGCGCCAGCGCGTGCCCGCCACCGGCGGGACACTCTGCAGCGGCTTCAGCAGGGCGTAGGGAATGAAGAACTCCGCCCGCCATCCCTCGATCGCCGCGTTCGACGTCTTCGGGCCACCGATGGTGCTCGTGCCTTTACGGGTCGCGCGATCGCCCGCGTAATGCCACGGCCGCCAGCCCAGGAACTGTCCTCCGAAGTTGGGGATCAGAATCGGCAGCTCGTGATTGAGCGGCGAAATTTCATACTCGAAGTAAATCGGAGACCGCTCGTCGGTCCATAGGAACACCTCGAAGACGTCTTCGTTCCACAAGTCCATGAAGTCTTCGGTCATGGTGGCGGTCAATTTGCGGTCGGTCCCCTCCATCAGAAAATACAGGCCGGTCTTCGAGTAGAGCACCTTGAAGCGCGACTCGTAGTTATGGCCGTCGGGTTGACGGCGATTGAGCGTCGTCCACTGGGCCTGTTGCCAGCTGCTGTGGTCCCCGGCCCCGGTGACCGCAAAATCGTCCACCGGCCGCACGCGCAGGATCGGCCGCTCGCCGGCCGGTGGCTGCCCGCCGCCGGCCGAGCCGCTCGCTGGCGCGACGAGTAACAAGGCGATCAACGAGACACCGAGCCCGCGGCGACCAATCATCTGACGCTCCTCCTGGGTTCCGCACTCATTCGCCTGCTCCGTTACCGGGATGCGATGCAATCGATCTCGACCAGTGTCCCGTCGGGGATGGCGGTCACGGCGACGGTCGTCCGGACCGGCGGGTCGCTTCCGAAGCGTCCGATGTACGCCTCGTTCATTCCCGCGAAGGTGTTGATGTCGGTCAGATACACGTTCACCTTCAACACCTTGTCCATCGAGGACCCGGCCAGTTTGAGCGATTCTTCGATCTGATCGAGCACGTTCGTGGTCTGCGCCTTGATGTCTCCTTTGAAGCCCTGGCCGGGCCCCTTGCCGGACACGAACACCAGGTTTCCGAACGACACCTCAGGGCTGTACAGCGGCCGGCCCTCGACGGTCTTGGAGGTGGGGGTCAGCTTGCGATACACCTCCTTGCGTGGTTGCTGCGCGGGAGCCTGCCGTGCCGCCACGGTCACGGCCAGCGCAATCGCCAACACCGCCACGGTGAGCGTCGCGAGCGTCGGAAACGTTCGATTCAACATGTCAGAAGAAGACCTTTCCACTCAACTGAATTTGACGCATGCTGCCCGCCGACGTGATGCTGCCGAACGCCGCGGAATTGAACGAGGAGTTGGGGTTGCCGTAGTTGACCGTATTGAAGATGTTGAAGAGTTCGGCGCGGAACTGGAACTGCACGCCGTTCCCCACTGGAATATTCTTCATCAACGACAGATCGGTGCTGGCAAACTTCGGCCCGCGCAGCAGGTTGCGCGACGCGTTGCCGAAGGTGTACTGAGCCGGGAGCGCAAACGCGCTGGCGGTGTAACAGCTCACCAACTGCAGGCGCGCCACCGCGGTCGCGCCGGCGGAATTGGGCTGGCAATTGAGCTGCGGCACGGATCCGACCAGGTCCGGACGCTGGAGTCCGGTCCGCCCGATGTTCGCCACGTCCGTGGCGAACGTGACGTTGACCGGCGATCCGCTCTGGACCGTGGTCACTCCGCTCACCTGCCACCCCGCCACCACGTACTTCAGGAGGGGCCGCCCCGAGTTCTTCAGAAACGGCAGATCGTAGATGTAGCTCGCCACGAAGCGGTGCGGGATGTCCCAGTTCGCCGGACCGTAGTCCCTCTGGATATCGTAGTTGTCCATCGTCGCGCCGCCGCCATTCGAGTTCGTGGCGATATCCCGCGTGCGCGACCAGGTGTAGTGCGCGTCTCCCTGAAGCCCGAAGCTCATGCGCTTGCGCAGGATGATGCTGACGGCGTCGTAGTCCGCGATCAGGTCGTTCTGGATAATCCGGCGGTCGCGAAACTTCTGGCTGGGGCGGCGCGCATCGACCAGGCCTGGGCCGGGCTGCGGCGTATTGTTGAAAAAGCTCCGATCCAGGTGGCTCGTATGCGAGCCGACGTACTGCAGGTCGAGCGCGGTGCCCCGCCAGAGCTCGCGCTGGATATCGAAGCTCCACTGGTCTTTTCTCGCATTGGGCAATTTGCGCGTCGGCGAGATGACGTCCGGGCGCGCCGCTGCGCCGACGACGCCGGAGGGGCTGACGAAGGACAGCGTCGGATTTGCCGGATCAGAGGTGAACGTCGTCACCGCGGCGAGCGGCGGGTTGTTGGTCAGGAACGTAAACGAGTTCATCTGGTTCGGGTTGTAGTAGATCCCGAAGCCAGCGCGCACGACCGTCTTCTCGCCGAGACGATAGGTCGCACCGAGCCGCGGTGCGAAGTCCTTGTTGTTCGGCTCGGTGAACTTGAAGCCCTTCGCCGGCAGCGTCGCGGGAATGATCGTCTCGAAGTCGTCGTCCAGCATCGTCGCCAGCCCTTCGTAGGTCTGGACGGGCGTATTCATCTCGTAGCGCAGGCCCAGGCTCAACGTCATGTTCCGCGAGGCCTGCCAGACGTCGTTGACGAAAAACCCGTTGCGCCACCCGCCCACGTGCCCCTGGATCTGGTCCGTCGGCGGGATCACCGTGCGGGGCAGCCCCAGCATGAAATCGGCCACGGAGTAGCCGGTGATATCCCCGGTGAACGAGAACAGGCCCCGGGGATCGTTCGCCGCCCGGCGCCCGGTCGCCAGCCGGCGCAAATCAAACCCGCTGCGCAGATTGTGCGAGCCTCGGGTGTAAGCCAGCACGTTCGACATCTGGAAGGTCGTGTCGAACTGGTACCAGTTCGATCCGCCCACGCCGAGACTGCCGAAGTTGCTCACGTTGATGCTCGGGAGCCCGGGGTTCTTGAACTGGACGTCGCCGTTGAAGCCCGGGATCCCCAAGTCCGCGCCCGCGGACGCCGCGCCGTTCACCGCAAAGTAATTCAGGGTGTCGAAGTCGATGCGGTGGTAACCGACCCGGAAGTCGTTCAGAAGGGTCGGCTTCAAGGTGTGGGTGTAAGAAAACAGCGTGTTCTTGTTCACGCGGGGCTGCGTCACCTCGGTGATCGGAATCGCGGAATTGAATACGTTGCTGTTGAAGCTGTCGTGCCAGTTGTGGCGCACGGACAGCCGGATCTTGTTGCCCAGGTTCTGATCGACACGGACCAGCGTCTGGTCGATGTTCTCCGTATTCGCGCTGGCCGCCTGGTAGTTGTTCGACAGCCCGGGTGCGGTCGGCGCGGGATAATAGTCGAGCAGCTTCAACGCCACCGGCGACAGTTGCGCTTGCGGAATGAGGTTGCCCGGAAAGGGCTGGCCGGTCAGAGGGTTCCTGATCGGTGCGGCGACTTCTGAAAAGTTTCCCGCGCGCATCAAAGCCGTCGGCACGCTGGCGAATGGGCTCGAGATGGCCTCGCCGCGCACGCCTTCGTAGGCGCCCATGAAGAACGTCCTGTTGCGGCCGTCATAGAGCCCCGGGATCACGAGCGGACCATCCATCTGGAGGCCGAACTGATTACGGCGGCGGGGATTCTTCGGATTCGCCCGGTTCTCGAAGTACCCCCGCTCATCGAGCGCATCGTCCTGGAAGAACTCGAAGACCGACCCGTGGAAATTGTTGGTGCCGCTCTTGGTCACGACGTTGACGTGCACCCCGAGGTACGAGCCATATTCGGCCGAGGTGCTGCCGGTCTGGACCTGGATTTCGGTCACCGCCTCCGCGATCGGACGCATGCTGGTGGCGGCCAGCAGATTGGAGGACGAGCTGATGCCGTCGAGCGACAGGCTGTTCTGAATCTCCCGCTGCCCCGCGCCTCTGAAGCTCAGTCCGATGTCACTGGTCAGGCCGCCGAGCACGCCCGGCGTCGTGCTCGCCAGGCTCCATACATTCCGGCCGCTGGTCGGCAGTTCGGAGATGGCGCGCTGACCGATCGTCTCCGAGAGCACGGCGCTGTCGGTGTTGAGCACCTGGGCCTTCGCTTCGACGTTCACGGATTCGGCCAGGCCGCCGACTTTCATCACCCCGTTGGTGCGCACGATCTGGTTGTTGGCGACTTCGACGCCGCTCACTTTGAAGGTCTGGAACCCGGCGACCGTCATCGTGATCTCGTAGGTGCCGGCGCGAACGAACTGGATGTTGTAGTAGCCGTCCGCGTTCGTGGTTGCCTCGTACTGATCCTTGGTGCCGGTGTTGATCGCCACCACCTGGACCCCCGGAACGACCAGGTCTCCGGGATCGGTCACGGTGCCGACGAGCGCGGTCTGGGAAGCCAGCTGCGCCGAGGCGTTGACGGCGAGGCATAATCCGACAAACAGAAGCGCCAATACCCGACGTGCCATCTGAGCCACCTTTCTTCGGTTTACAGAACTCGCACGACCTGTTGCTGCGTCTCCGTCTTGTCCTCCCCTGTTGCCTCGGCGTGCACTCCACGTGGAAAAAGGTTCCCCGCCATCGCGTCGAGACGCCGTCAAGAGACCGCAGGCGGGCTCCGGGAGATGACGTCTACACCAGCGCAGCGGAATTGCAGCGGATTATCACCTCCGGCGGCGAGTCGCGCAAGTCATGACTGCTGCGTTGACCAAACAATCTGACCTGTGAGAACCATTGAGCCGTCGTCAGCACTCCGAGGTCAGCGTCGTGATCCCAGTTTCCGTTTGAGGAACGGCACGATCTCCGGGACCGCATGGGCATCGACGAAATGGCCGCGATCGCCGAACTCGAAGTAGCTGCAGCGCAACTGCGCCGCGACGTGCCGGGCTTCCGCAACCGGAATGTGCGGGTCGTCGGTCGAGTGGTAGATTGCGAGCCACTGCTGGTGCTCTCGAATCCGATCCCACTGCCACGGTGCAGTGTAGTAGCCACTCGCGGCTTCCCCACTGTCACCCAAATCCGTGTGGCACACGCCGACCAGAATCGACCCGAGGAGCTGATGCGTCTCGGCGTACCGCATCGCCGCGACGGCGCCCGATGAGTGCCCCACCAGCACGGTATTCTCGTCGGCGCCCAGCTCCTGGAGGAACGGCAACCAGAACCGCGCACGGGCTTTGACGTTGTCGGGGAACGTCTGGTTGATGACCTCGAGGCCGAGTGCGAGGCATTCCCGTTCGAGCCACGGATACCAGATGTCACCGGCGGTGCTGCCACCGTTTCCGTGAATCAGGATCACCTTCACGTGCTCTGGGTAAGGCATGGGCAATGTCGGACCGACTACGGGCCGAGAGCGTCAAGGTACCTCGGTTTGCAGAACATTCGCTCGCTCGATCCGCGAATCAACTCCGGAATTGGAACGGGGCGGCAAGCGGTTGCGACCGGCTGGATGCACACCGGGGGAACGAGAATCTCGGCACGCGGCAACCCGGCTTCTCCCGGTCCCAGGTTCAATGCGCCGGCAGGCTGGCTCGACTGGCCGAAGCGGCGTGAGCCCGTCGCGATCATCGGCAAGACGGTACGCCTGTATCACGTGCTCGAGCCGCCGGCTGAAAACCATTGATCTCCGCGGCGTCGTGATCTCCGGCTCGTAGTCGGATATTTTGGCCGGCGTCGTGTCAGACCTATGATGGATGGATGATCACCCGACGCGAAGCGATCGCGGCGCTGTCATCGGCGGCGGCGCTTCCACTGATGTCCGGCTGCAGCGGGGAAAGTGGGACACCCTCCTCGTCCACCGCCCCGACGAACGACGCCGACGCCCTCAAGCTGCTCGATGATGTGGCCGACAATCTGCTGAAGCTGCAACCCGAGAGCGCCACGTCCCTTGGGATCGATACCGGCGCGCGAGCCGTGCTGCGGTCGCAGCTGGCCGATCGGTCCGAGCAGGGGAAGCAGCGTCTGGCGGCACAGGTCCGTGCCGACATGGAGCGGGTCAACGCCTTCAACGCACGCGGCCTGTCACATCCCGCCCGCACCAGCGTCGAGGTCGTGCGGAGCGCCTACTCCACCGCGCTCGAAGGCTTTGCCCTGCCTTACGGCGATATCACCGTCGGCAGCTGGCGGAACACGCCCTACGCGGTGATTCAGAACGTCGGCGCATATCTCGACATTCCCCGATTCCTGGACAGCGACCATCCGATCGACACCGCCGCGGACGCGGAGGCGTGCCTTGCGCGCCTGCAGTCCTACGCGAAGCAGCTCGATGGCGAATTGGCCCGGGTGCAGGCGGCGCGCGCCGCCGGTCTCGTGCCGCCGGCGTTCCTGATCGACAAGGCGCTGGCGCAAATGACGCTGTCAGCGAAAGGCGCTCGCGGCGGAGGGTCGGTTGTCGACTCGATCGAGCGGCGAACGAAGACGAAGAACATTCCCGGCGACTGGGCGGGGCGCGCGCGCGCGATTGCCACCAAGGAGATCGCGCCCGCGCTGGACCGGCAGCTGGCCGAACTGCGGGCGGAGCGCGCCGTCGCCACGAATGACGCCGGGATCTCGAGCCGGCCGCACGGCGAAGAGTTCTACCGGTGGGCGCTGAAGGCCTCGACCACGACCGCGATGTCCCCGGACGAGGTCCACGAGATGGGCCAGAGCGAATTGAAGCGGCTGCACGCGCAGATGGATGCGCTGCTGAAGGAGGTCGGGTACTCGCAGGGCACCGTCGGCGAGCGGATGCAGGCGCTGGCGAAGGACCCTCGCTACAAGTTCTCGGAGGGCGACAAAGGCCGCGCCGAGATCATGGCCTTCATCACGGATCGCCTCGACTGGATCAAGGCGCAGGTACCCCGTGCGTTCAACACGGTCGTGAATCCGAACATGGAGGTGAAGCGGCTCCCGCCTGAAGAGGAGCTGGGCGCACCCGGGGCCTACGGCGGCGCGGGTTCGATCGACGGGAAGATCCCGGGGCGATACTGGATCAACCTGAGGACGACTGCCCTGCACAGCAAGTACAGTCTCGCTGACCTGACGTTTCACGAGTCCATTCCGGGTCATATCTGGCAGGGTGAATACACACACCAGATGCCGCTCATCCGCCAGCTGCTCGCCTTCAACGCCTATTCAGAAGGCTGGGGCCTCTATGCCGAGCAACTCGCCGACGAGCTCGGAGCCTACGAGCAGGATCATGTCGGGCGGCTCGGGTACCTGCAGTCGATCGCGTTCCGCGCCTGCCGCCTCGTCGTCGATACCGGCATCCACGCCAAACGCTGGACCCGCGAGCAGGGCGTCAGATTCTTCGTCGACGTGAATGGATCGAATCCCGAGGAAGTTGCCAGCGAGGTCGATCGGTACTGCGCGTGGCCGGGCCAGGCCTGCGGCTACAAGGTCGGACACAGCGAGATCAATCGCCAGCGCGACACGGCGAAGGCGGCCCTCGGAGCGAAGTACGACTTGAAGGCGTTCGACGACACCGTGGTGCGCGGCGGCAACGTGCCGCTCGATGTGCTGGCGAAGAATGTCCAGGAATACATTCGAACCGCGTGACCGCAAGAGTGGTCCCGATGGCCCTCGTTGCGCTGGCGCTAACCCCGGCCGTTTCGCAGGTCAAGATATTGGCTGATCGACGCGGATCCGTCGCCGGAGGCGGTTAACGCGGCGGCCGCGCCGGCGTCTTCTCCACCATGCACACCATTGGGCGCGACCTTCGT
>JBDTSX010000159.1:0-8814 GCA_039930925.1 Acidobacteriota bacterium
TCCCGCGTCCACCGGCGCGAAGGTCGCGCGGCCCAAGGCTCGCGCCGCGTCGGCTGCAGCCGTCGCTGCCACGCCATCGGCGTAGCGCGCGCCGCGTCGTTTCGAGAGGTCGAAGGTTCAGGGTTCAAGGGGTCGCGAACCGTTTGAACCCTCAACCTCACTGCCGCTTGAACTGTCATGTCCGATCCGTCCAACCCACTCGACAGCCTGCGGGGCGAGTTCGAGCGCGATCTTGCCCAGGCGGCGAGCGCCGCCGCGCTTCGTGCCGTCCGGGATCGGTATCTCGCGCGCAAGGGGGGTCGTGTCTCGGGGCTCCTCAAGGCGCTCGGGTCGGCGCCGGCCGAGGCGCGCCCGCGTCTCGGCAAACTCGCGAACGACCTGAAGCAGCAGATCGAAGCGGAGCTCGATGTGCGGATTGCCGCACTGGAGCAATCGCGTCCGCCGGCAGGGTCGGTTGACGTCACGCTTCCCGGCCGCGCCCCGGTCCTCGGCCATCGTCATCCGCTGACGCTGCTGCGCGAGCGGATCGAATCAATCTTCAGCCGCATGGGATTCCTGATCGTCGAGGGGCCAGAGCTCGAGGACGATTATCACAACTTCGAAGCGCTCAACATGCCCGCGGAGCATCCCGCGCGCGACATGCAGGACACGCTGTATCTCGCCGCACCGGTGCGGTCGCTCGCCGGAACGCCGGCGACGCTGCTGCGCACCCACACCTCGGGGATGCAGATCCGTTACATGGAGCAGCATCAGCCGCCGGTGCGCCTGATTGCGCCCGGCCGCGTCTACCGCCGCGACAATCTCGACCTGACCCATACCCCGATGTTCACGCAGGTCGAGGGGCTCGTGGTCGGCGAGGACATTTCGCTCGCGGACCTGAAGGGGACGCTGTTCGTCTTTCTGCGCGAACTCTTCGGCGAGGAGCGGAAGCTGCGCTTCCGTCCGAGCTTCTTTCCCTATACCGAGCCGAGCGCCGAGGTGGACATCAGCTGCGCGGCCTGCGGCGGCACCGGACTGCGGGCGGTGGCGTCATCGGGCGGCACAAGTCCGTGCGGGATGTGCAAGCACACCGGCTGGATCGAGATCCTCGGCAGCGGCATGGTGCACCCGGCGGTGTTCGAAGCGGTCGGCTACGATCCCGAGCGCTATACCGGCTTCGCGTTCGGGATGGGGATCGAGCGGGTCGCGCTCCTGAAATGGGGCGTCGAGGATATCCGGTTGTTCTACGAGAACGATCTGCGCTTCCTGGAGCAGTTCCCGCTGTGAGGCTGGTCTATCACTGGCTCACCGAGCTCGTGGCGGTGACCGCCGATCCGGAGACGGTCGCGCGGGAGATCGGCCTGCGCGGCTTCGAGGTCGCGGGGGTCGAGCTCGGCGCGGAGCCGGTGATCGACTTCGAGGTCACGGCGAACCGGCCCGACTGCCTGAATCACCTGGGGCTCGCGCGCGAAGCGGCGGCGATTTGGGGACTCGCGGTATCCGGACCGGAGTCGCGGATCCCAGATGGCGAGGCGGGCAGACGGGATTCGGGGCTCGGGGCTCGGGACTCGGGGCTCGACAGTCCGCAGTCGGGGCTCGGGGCTCGAGAACCTGGGCTCCAGGTGGACCTCGAGGCGCCGGATCTCTGTCCCCGGTATTGCGCGCAGGTGTTCGAGGTGCGCATCGCCTCGTCGCCCGACTGGCTGCAGCGCCGGCTGGAAGCGGCCGGCGTCCGTCCGATCAACAACGTGGTGGACGTCACCAACTACGTGATGCTCGAGATCGGCCAGCCGATGCACGCGTTCGATCTCGCGCGGCTCGCCGGGCACCGCCTGGTCGTCCGACGCGCGCGCGAGGGGGAACGGCTCCGGACACTGGACGATGTCGAGCGCGAGCTCGGCGCGGACATGCTCGTGATTGCTGACGCCGAACGCGCAGCGGCTGTCGGCGGCGTCCTGGGCGGCTACGACTCGGAGATTACGCCCTCGACGACCAGGATTGCGCTCGAGAGCGCGTACTTCCATCCGGCCTCCGTGCGCCTGACCAGCAAGCGGCTGGGCCTCAAGACGGAGGCCTCGTCACGCTTCGAGCGCGGCGGCGACGTCAACGCGCCGCCTGCCGGCATTGCGCGCGCCGCGGCGCTGTTCCAGCGCATCGGCGCGGGGCGGCCGGTCGGCGAGGTCATCGACCGCTACCCCGCGCCGCGTGCGGTGGTCCGGCTGCCGCTGCGCGCGTCGCGCATCGCGCGGCTCCTCGGACAGGAGGTGCCGGCCGCAGAGGTCGCGCGGTTCCTGGAACCGCTCGGGTTCGGCGTCGAACAGGAGGGCGAGGGAGCCGATCCGACCTGGACGGTGACGGTGCCGAGCTTCCGCGTCGATGTCACGCGCGAAGTCGATTTGATCGAGGAGGTCGGACGCCATTTCGGATTCGACCGGCTGCCGGTCCGGTTTCCGGGACTCGCCGCGCCGCAGCCCGCGCCGGACCCGCGCCTCGGGCGGGACCGCCAGCTGCGACTCGCGCTGACCGCCGCCGGTTTCTCCGAGTCGATGACGTTTGCCTTCCTCGAGCGCGACGCGGCGCTGCCCTTCTGTGAACCGGGCACCGAACCGGCGGCGATCGCCAATCCGCTTTCCGAAAAGTTCGCGGTCCTGCGTCCCTCGCTGCTGCCAGGACTCGTGGACTCGGCGGCGCACAATCGGCGGCGCGGCCGCAAGGACGTGCGGCTGTTCGAATCCGGCAGCCGCTTCACGGCGGCCGGCGAGGGACGCGCCGTCGCGCTGGTGTGGTGCGGCAGTGCCGAAAGCCCGCACTGGTCGGCTCCCGCGCGCGCGGTGGACTTTTTCGACATCAAGGGAGCGTGCGAATCGCTGTGCGCCGCCTTCGGAGTGCAGGGGCCGGTGTTCGCGGCGGCGGAGTCCGGCTTCCTCGTGCGGGGACGCTCGGCCGACGTGCGCGCCCACGGCCATCGGCTCGGCGTCCTCGGACAACTGTCGCCGACGCTTGCCGAGGCGCGCGGTTTTCCGGCCGGCGAAGAGGTCTACGTCGCCGAGGTCGAGACCGAAACGCTGGGCCGGATCGCCGCCGGTGACAACCTGCGCGCGGAATCGCTGCCCCGCTTCCCGTCAATCGTCCGCGACCTGTCGATCCTGGTCGACGAAGCCTTGCCTGCCGCCGCGGTTCGTGGCACTATCCGAACGGCGGCCCCCGATACGCTTGCATCGACTGTGGAGTTCGATCGCTATCAGGGCAAGGGCGTTCCGGACGGACGCGTCAGCCTCTCGCTGCGGCTGACCTTCCGCACTCCCGAGCGCACGCTGACCGACGACGAGGTGCAGGAGGCGACGGAGCGGATCGTCGAAGCGCTTCGCCGGGAGCATGGCGCGGAACGGCGGTAGGCGGGATGGCGGGCGCAACGCCCGCGGCCCGACAAGGAGAGACGTTGGCGAAAGCGGTCATGTCGCAGGTCGAACTCGAGCCGATCGATCGACTCGAGGAAAAAGTAAAACTGCTCGTCGGCATGATCGATCGGCTGCGCGCCGATCATGCGCGAGCGGCGGATGACAACACGCGCCTCTCGCGTGAGCTCGACGCGATCAAAGCGCGGGTCGCGGAAGCGGAAGCCCAGGCGGCCGAGCTCGGCACCTTGCGGCAGGAGCGCGACCTGATCCGCTCACGTGTCGGCGAGATGCTCACCCAGATCGAGGCCCTGGACCTGTGAGCAGGTCGTAAGACCCGAACCCTCCATGGCGGATGAATCCTCGGCCCGCACGGTGTCCGTCGAGATCCACGGCCAGCTGTATCCGATCCGCAGCGGTCTCGATCCGGCCTACGTCGCCAAGCTCGCCCGCTACGTCGACGAGAAGATGGATCTCGCCGCCCGCGAGACCACGGCCGGCGAAACCCTGAAGCTCGCCGTTCTCGCCGCGCTCAACATCGCCGACGAGTGCTTCAGGCTTCGAGACGACGAGTGCCGGCGCTATGCGACCGTCGCCCAGCGCGCCGAGGTGCTCGAGCGCATGCTGGACCTCGCGCTCGGCCTCGAAAACGCTCCGCCTCGCGCCGCCGCCGTATAACGTCGCTCGACGTGGCGCGCCCGTTACAGTAAGATCGGTCCGGAGTTTGAGTTCCCTGCTTTGCTCGTGATGGCTCGGAGGCTCGTTTGAGCCAACGTTTCACCTAAGAGAATCGCGACGCTGCGTGGTGTGCATGCCTCTGTAAGAGGAAGCCTGAAGCGCGGCTTGTGCAGCGGTTCCACCTGCTCTACGCAGGTTCATCCGACCTCCCCACACGGCAAAGCGGGGCCTTTTCCTCTCTTCTCCATTTGAACGTCACGCGAGCTGACCTCCTGGACCGGAAGGACCAGGTCCGGGGACCTTCTATGGAGACATCTTCAGCTCTGACCGCGATCGCCATCATTGCCGCGACCGCGGTCACCGGCGGCGCCTTCCTGTGGGCCGCCGCAACCCGGCGCCGCGCCGCCTCCGACACCCTCACCAAAGCCACCGACGAATGCGACCGCCTCCTCAAGCAGGCGCAGCGCGACGGCGAGAGCCTGCGGAAGGAAGCGGCGCTCGAAGCACGCGAGAAAGCCCACGAGATCGCCGCCGCCGCGGAACGCGCGGCGCGCGATCGCCGCGACGAGATCGGCGCACTCGAGCAGGGACTCGCCGAGCGGACCCGCGCCCTCGCCGACCGCCTCGCCGCGACCGAGCGCGTCGACCGGGAGCTGCGCGAACGCGAGCAGACGCTGGCCGCCGGCGAGCAACGCGCGCTGGCCGCCACGGTCCGTCTCGAACAGCTGATCGCGGATCGTCAGCGTGAGCTGCAGCGCGTCGCCGGGCTGAGCGCGGACGAAGCGCGCGATCTTCTGCTCAAGCAGATCGAGGGTGACGCTCGCCGCGACGCCGCCAATCTCGTCAAGCGGCTGGAAACCGAGGCGCGAGAGTCCGCCACCCTTCGCGCACAGCAGATCATCACCGACGCGATTCAGCGCAGCGCCGCCGACACCGCCATCGAAACCACCGTCTCCGTCGTCGATCTCCCGAGCGACGACTTGAAGGGGCGAATCATCGGCCGTGAGGGGCGGAACATCCGCGCGCTCGAGACCGCCACCGGCGTCGACCTGATCGTCGACGACACGCCGGGGGCGATCATCCTGTCCAGCTTCGATCCGCTGCGACGCGAAGTCGCGCGGCAGGCGATCGAACGCCTGATTGCGGACGGCCGCATCCATCCGGCCCGCATCGAAGAGGTCGTCGAGAAGGTCAAAGCCGAAATGCACGAGACGGTCCTCAAGGAAGGGGAAGCCGCTGCCTTCGAGCTCGGGCTCTACGATCTCCATCCGGAGGTGCTGCGGCTGATGGGCCGGCTGAAGTTTCGCACCAGCTACGGTCAGAACGTTCTCTTTCACTCCAAGGAGGTCGCCTTTCTGGCCGGGATCATGGCCAAGGAGCTGGGACTCAACGGCCAGGTCGCCGCCCGCGCGGCGTTCCTCCACGACATCGGCAAGGCGATCGACCGCGACCTGCAGGGCACGCACCTCGAGCTCGGACTCGAATTCCTGCGCAAGCACGGCGAGAGCGAGCCGGTCCTGCAGGCGGTGGCGGCGCATCACATGGACATCGACTGGCCGTCCCTCGAAGCGATGCTGGTCCAGGCGGCGGATGCGATCTCCGCCGCGCGGCCCGGCGCCCGCCGCGACATCCTCGAGTCGTACGTCAAGCGGCTCGAGAAGCTCGAGAGCATCGCTGACTCCTTTGCCGGCGTCTCCAAGGCGTTTGCCCTCCAGGCCGGCCGCGAGATCCGCATCGTCGTCGAGAGCGAGCAGATCTCGGACGAGGAGACGGTGTGGCTGTCGAAGGATATCGCCCGCCGGATCGAGAACGAGCTCGAGTACCCCGGGCAGATCAAAGTCACCGTGATCAGGGAAACCCGGGCGGTCGAGTTTGCACGGTAGCGATGGCGCGCGGGTGTCTGACGCCGGCGAACGCGGGCTGATCGATCGGATTCGGCGCCGCGTGCCGCCACCTCCGCCGGGCCTGGTCGTCGGCATCGGCGACGATGCGGCGGTGGCGGCGCCGGACCGCGGCGCGTTTCAAGTGCTCACGACCGATGCGCTGGTGGAAGGGGTGCATTTCGATCGCCGCTATTCCAGCGCGTTCGACATCGGCTACAAGGCGCTGGCGGTCAATGTCAGCGACGTGGCGTCGATGGGCGGCACCCCGCGGTTTGCGCTGCTCTCGCTGATGCTGCCACCCGAGCTCGCCGTCGCGGACGTGGACGCGCTGCTCGACGGGCTCCTCGAGCTGGCCGCGCTGACCGGCGTCGCGCTGGCTGGCGGCAATATCACTCGCTCACCTGGACCGCTGGTCGTGGACGTGACCGTCACCGGCATGGTGAAACCGCGCAAGATTCTGACCCGCGCCGGCGCGCGCGCGGGGGACTCCGTCTACGTCACCGGGCGGCTTGGAGCGGCGGCGGCCGGATTGGGATGGCTGCGGGCGAATGCCGCCGACGGGGCCACCGAACTCGCCGCCCGGCCCGACGACGCCGATCTCGCCGAGTGCGTGGCACGGCACTGCCGGCCGGAACCGCGCGCCCGCATTGGCTCGCTGCTCGGACGCAATCGCGCCGCGAGCGCCTGCATGGATCTGAGCGACGGGCTGGCCGATGCCCTCACGCAGCTGTCATGCGCGAGCGGCACCGGCGCCGCGATCGACGCAGCGCTGCTCCCCCTCCATCCGGGGGCGCGCGCGTGGTTCTCGGCGGCGGGCGAAGACCCGGTGCAGGCCTGCATGGCGGGAGGCGACGACTACGAGCTGCTGTTCACGGTACCGCGCCGGGCCCGCGGCCGCCTCCGCGCCGTGATCCGCGAGGGACGGGGGGTGCCGGTGACCCGCATCGGTGAAGTCACCCCCGACCGTGCGGTCGCGTTGCTGCGCGACGGCATCGTCCAGGCGTTGCCGTCGGGGTTCACACACTTCTGATGGCTCTGTTCGGCTCGGCCCGCGTGCGAGGCTGGCTCGACCAGCTGCTTCACACCCACGACACCCCGCAGCGGACCGCCGCTGCGTACGCGGTCGGCGTGTTCTTCGGATTCTCACCCTTTCTCGGGCTGCACACCATTCTTGGCCTGATCTGCGCGTTCGCATTCAGGCTGAACCGCGTCGCCGTCCTGCTCGGCATCTACTCGAATCTGCCCTGGGTATTGCCGGCCTACTACACGCTCAGCACGATGGGGGGCGCGGCCCTGCTCGGTGTAGACGTGCCGCCGGGTCTCCTCAAGGATCTGCGCGAATCGCTGTCCGCGGCGTCCTGGGGAGAGTTCAGATCATTCGCCCACACGCTGACGCCTCTCCTGTGGGCCTTCGCCCTGGGCTCGATGATCGGCGCGGTCGCGCTGTCCGTCACCGCGTACCGGGCCGCGCTCGCCATGATCGTCGCCCACCGGCGCCGCATCGCGGCCGTCTCTTCTTCCGAAACTACTGATAAATAAGGACTTACAAAAATAGCAACGGCTTGACCGCGACTCTGCGGGCGTCTATAGTGAAGCGACCCCCGGCAGAACGGGTCAAGCCCTTATGCTGTTGTTGTCACGATCGATGTCGAGGAAGATTGTCGCGACCGGCACGGCCGCCGTGGCTTTTGCTTTCCTGTACGAAGTGACGATCCTCGACTCGCGCTATGCCGCCCGGCAGGCCGAGTTGCGCGAGACGACTGCCATTCCTTCTCCAGGCGCCAGGCTGCGCTTCACAGCCACCGGGTACTGCAAAGGCACGACGACGGCCTCCGGGGTGAACGTGAGGACCGGGATCGCCGCGGCGGACCCGGACCTGCTCCCGGTGGGCTCAGTCATCCAGGTGGACCGGCTCGATACCCGCTACAACGGCATCTACACGATCATGGACACGGGTCCCCGGGTGCAGGGCCGCCACATCGACATATACATGTGGAACTGCAGCGATGCGCTGCAGCTCGGGCGCCGCGTCGCGGGCTTGACCGTGCTGCGGCTCGGCTGGAATCCGCTGGCCAGCACGCCACGGCTGGTTGACCGCCTGTTCCGTTTGCGCGAGGCTGCTCAGCCTCCGCCCACAGCCGTTCCGGTCACCGCGCCGGTTCCGCCGGCGGCGCAGGTCGCCAAGGAGCCGGGCGGATAGGCTAGGCTCGGGGCTGGGAACTCGGCGCCCGGGACTCGGTCGGCACTCCGAAGCGGGCCACGCCCGCCTTTAGTGGCGGAACGACAGGCTCGAAGGAAGCGGGTGGCTTCCGGCTTCAGGCGGAAGGACAGAGAGTGCTCCCGTTCTCACTCGGGCTACTCCGCGGCCAGCGTCGCTGCCGCTTCCTCTCCGCGCAGGCCTCCACCCTCCTGATCCCGGTATTGCAGCTGATAGAGCTTGTAGTAGATCCCGCGCTGCGCCAGAAGATCCTGATGACGGCCGGATTCACGCACCTGCCCCTTGTGCAGGACGAGAATCTTGTCCATGTCCTGGATCGTCGACAGCCGGTGCGCGATGGCGATCGTGGTCCTGCCGGCCATCAGCACCGCCAGCGCGTCGCGAATCAGCAGCTCCGTCTCGGTGTCGACGCTGGACGTGGCTTCGTCGAGCACGAGAATCCTGGGGTCGAACGCCAGCGCCCGCGCGAACGACAGCAGCTGCTTCTGTCCGACCGACAGCGTCGCGCCGCGCTCGGCCACCTCGCTGGCGTAGCCGGCCGGCAGCCGCTCGATGAATCGGTTGGCGTGGACCGCCTCGGCGGCCTCCCGCACCGCTTCGTCGGGGATGGAGGTTTCGCCAAGCCGGATGTTTGCCGCAATGGTGCCTGAAAACAGGTGAA
>JBDTSX010000160.1:0-8804 GCA_039930925.1 Acidobacteriota bacterium
GCCTACAACAATCCCACGACCGATCCGACCAACACCAATTTCGGGAGAGTGACGACGGCGGTCGCGTCCGCGGGGGCGATGCGCTTCTTCAATTTCGTGACCAGGTTTACGTTCTGATGTAAGCGGGAGATCCGGGTCTCGCCCAAGTCGCCCGGCGTGGCCGGGACCATCGGCACCATGCGGCAGCCGCGCAGGCCGTTCGAGTCGGGCGTCCCGGCGCATCCCGAGACCTCGGGTCCTGATTCGCAACGCCTGGCTCGTTTCACGCGTCGACGATCGCGGGAGCCAGCCTGGGCGCGAGCAGATGGATGGCGCCGAGCGCGATCAGGTACGCCACGCTCGCACAGATGAACGGCACCGCATAGTTGGGGTGCGATCCGACCACCAGATAGCCGACCACGATCTGGAACAGCGACGCGCCAAAATACCCGCAGGTTCCGCCCATGCCGGCGACCGAGCCCACCGCGCGCTTTGGGAACATGTCGCTGACGAGCGTGTAGAGATTCGTGCTGAAGCCCTGGTGCGACGCCGTGGCCAGCCCGAGGATCAGCACCGCCGGCCACAGGCCGGTGACCGACTGCGCGAACATGATCGGCATCACCCCCACCGCGCAGAGCAACAGCGCGGTCTTGCGCGCCCGATTGACGCTGATCCCGCGCCCGATCATCAGCGACGACAGCCAGCCGCCGGCAATGCTGCCGATATCGGCCATGACGTAGATCACGATCAGCGGCACGCCGATGTGCAGCAGATCGAGCCCGTGTCGGTCGTGCAGGAACTTCGGCAGCCAGGTCATGTAGAACCACCACATCGAGTCGGTCAGGAACTTCCCGACCGCGAAGGCCCAAGCCTGCCGGTAACCGAGGAGCGTGATCCACGGCACCTGCGTGACCGGCTCCGGCGAGTCGCTGTTGATCAGCGCCAGTTCGGCCGGGGACACGCGCGGATGCTCGTGCGGCCTCCGATAGAGCGGGATCCACAGGCCCAGCCACAGAAACCCGATCAGGCCGGTTCCAATGAACGCCCATTGCCAGCCGTAGTTGGCCGCGAGCCACGGGACGACAGCGGGCGCGAGGATGGCGCCCATGTTGGTGCCGGCGTTGACGAAGCCGAAGGCGAAGGCGCGTTCGCGCTGGGGGAACCATTCGGCCAGCGTCTTGGTCGCCGCGGGAAACGCCGGCGATTCCGACACGCCGAGCAGGGCGCGCACGGCGCCGAAACTGAGCGGACCGTGCGCGAACGCGTGCAGCATCGACGAGAGGCTCCAGGCCGCCAGCGCCACGGCGTATCCGACCCGGGTGCCGAACCGGTCCAGCAGTCCGCCAGCGGCAAGCTGACCGAACGCATACGACAAGGCGAAGGCCGACTGGATATAGCCGTATTCGACGTTGCTGATGCTGTACCTCGCCTGCAGGTCGGGGGCGAGAATGCCCATCACCAGGCGATCGAGGTAGTTGAGCGTCGTCCCCAGGAACACCAGTCCGAGGATCACCCAGCGGACATGGGTCATCCGCCCGCCGATCGGATCGACCTGGGTTGACGATCGGGTCGTTGGCATCACCATGACTGAAGTCCCGTGCTGTTCAGGCCGGTGGCCGTCTCTCCGGGCGAACGCGCCAGCCTAGCATGAGCCGCGCGTGCTTTTGTGCGATGATGCTGCGCCACAACGAGACAGCGGCACGTCGGTTCGGGCGCGCGGTCCGCCCGGGGAGGTTTGAGATGAGACGGCTACAGGTTGCGGCGGCGCTCGGCATGGTGGCGGCGCTCACCATCGTTCTGCCGGCGGCGCCCAAAGCGGAACAGTCGCCCGTGTCGGGCACCGCGCAGGCGCCCCCGCCCGCACCGGGTCCGGCCGCGGTTCCGGGTGGTCGTCAGGGCGGTGGACGGCGTGGAGGCGGGGCGGCCGGAGGGGCCCCGATCGGCGGCACGCTCACGCCGGCCAAGGCGGGCGAGCGCGGCTGGGGCTGGCAGGTCAAGGCGATGATGAACCCCGCCACGCCACGCCCCCTCTACAACCGCGCCAAGGAGCGGCTGCTCCAGGACAAGCAGATCACGAGCTACACGATCTCGAGCTTCGATCCCGATGGCTACTGCGAGATCGCCAAGCACTTCGATTACATCTGGTTCGAGATGCAGCACAGCACCATGTCGTACGACGAGATCCGGCGGATGCTGATGGCCTGCCCGCACGTCGGCGCCGCGCCGATGATCCGCATGCCGGACGCCCTGGAATCGAGCATCCAGAAGGCGACCGATCTCGGCGCGATCGGCATCATCGTCCCGACCGTGGACGACGCGATCGAGGCGCGCGACGCGGCGCGGTTCTCCCGCTATCCCCCCTTCGGACGCCGCAGTGCCGGCGGCGGCGCCTACGGCCAGCTCTGGAACGCGCCGGGCATCAACTATCGGCAGACGATCAACGACAACATGCTGGTGACCGTGATGATCGAAACGCTGGAGGGCGTCGCGATGGCGGAAGAAATTGCCGCCACCCACGGCGTGGACGTGATTATTCTCGGCAACAACGACCTGTCGAACTTCTCCGGCTGGGCGCAGAACGACCCGCGCTATCAGGACGCGATCATCAAGGTCCACGACGCCGCGCTGAAATACGGCAAGTACTACGGGAACGCCGGCGCGCAGTATCTGAACGGCTACACCGTCAGCGCGGATACGCGGATGGTGCAGAACGGACCGGCGTGCGACGGGTGGCAGCCGCCGGGCCGCGGCGGCCGGGCGCGTGGCGCCGGGCCGGATGAAGAACCGGTGATTGGATTGCCCGGGGCCGGTGCCCCTGCGGGAACGCCGCCAGGCCGGGGGGCCGTGGAAGCCAGGGGCGGTGCCCCCGCGCCTGCGGCAGCCGGCGCGCGCTGCTGGTAGCAGTTACTACTAAGAGCCTTGCGTCTGGTTGGGCCGAGGGACGATCTGTAGACCAGGCGTCCCAAGAATTTGCCGGCGACTTCTTTCCCAGGCCCCCCGAGCTGCCGTAGGCTGGTGGGGCCATCCCAGGGAACATTGCCCAGCCAGCGTTCTTAGACATCCGCCCAAGTGAGTGCCCCCTTCCCCGGTCTCTCGCTCTCTCTGACACAGAAGAAGATTCAGGACTTCAGCATTCGGCGATGAGTTCGTCGACCGCTATTACGCTGGGGGGCGCGTCGCCGCAGCCGGTAGTCGATCCCACAGCAGCCGGAGCTCCCGATTTGGATCGCGTTCCACGCGTGTGTTCGTATCGAAGATCATCACGGACCGCTCGGTCGCGTTGTACGCCGGCCAGCGTGGGATGACGGGATTGCTCGGGTTTCCGGTTTTCGCGAAGGCGATAAATGCCGAGCCGATCCGCTTGGCCATCACCTGCGCGGCGGGAGTGTTCAAGGTCATGTCGGTCGTCGGGTTGGAGAGTGAGACGCTCAGGTCGGACCCGTGCGTCGCCCCCCACCGGTTGCCGCCGCCCGGCACCGGCCAATCCCAGCGGTACAGGAATGCGGGAGCGCTGCCCTGGGCCGCCTTGCGTTCGCCCTGCGTGATGGCGCTGCGGCGCATGCCGCGATCGGTGGCCATCGTCGCCTTGAGCAGATAAGGCGCGACAGACGGATAAATCTTGCGATAGGCCGCGACGATTTCATCGCCTTTGCCGGGGGACTGCGTCTCCGCGTAGCGCCTGAGCGCAGCCTCGTCGGCATCAAAATCCGTCATCGTGAAGCTCGCATCCTGCAGGCAGCTGCCGATGATCATCGGGACGTTCGCGGAGAGTGGCGCCGCGTCCGGATCAAACGGGTCACGCGGCACGACGTTGCCGTCCATGACGGGCCCGCCGCCACCCCCGGCGGCAACGATCTGCTCGAACGGCAGCGACTGGAGCTTCGCCAGATCGCCTTTTGCCACACTGAGCTTGGTGAGCATGGTGTCCGCCGTACGGTGCGCGGCCTCGGGTCGCCCGATGCGCAGCGTGGAGCCGGACTGTACTCCCGCCCGCTGGAACAGGCCTTTGGCAGAAGGCATCGTCATAATCGTGCAGACTTTGCCGCCCCCGCCAGACTGGCCGAAAATCAGCACGCTGTTGGGATTGCCACCGAAGTTCTCGATGTTGTCGTGAATCCATCGAAGGGCCGCCACCAGATCGAGCATCCCGACATTGCCAGACGTTGCCAGTTCGGGCCCGCCAAAGGCCGACAAATCGGTATATCCGAGGGCGCCGAGACGATGCGTCACCGTGACGACCACCACGTTGCCGGCGCGCACGGCATGGTGACCCTCGAGCGCGACCAAATTGCCAGACCCGCTCGAATAGCCGCCACCGTGGAAGTGCACGATCACGGCCCGATGTCCGCCGTCGCGTAGCGCCGGCGTCCAGACGTTGAGTACCAGGCAGTCTTCGCTCATCCCGCCGCGGTAGTTGTTCCAGCCGACCATCTTCCCGTAGTCGTTGGGGTTGTCGTTCTGACGCTGAGGGGCGACATGGCCCCAGTCGGTGCAGTCACGCACACCGGCCCACGGCGCGACTTTCGTCGGGGGCATGAACCGGTTCTTCCTGGACGTATCCCCGCCATAGGGGATCCCGCGGAACAGCTTGACGCCCCCCTCCAGTGCCACGCCGCGAACCTTGCCCGTCGTGGTGTCCGCCACGAGATTCCCCCCCTGCGCCAGCAGGACGGACGGAACGAACAGGGACAGCCCCGCAGCGAGCGAGGTCTGCTGGAGAAAGTGACGGCGCGACTCATCGACAGGGGGTACCTGGCTCATTGGGGACCTCTCGCACGCAGGATTTGGAGCGCGGCGCATTCTACCCCGATAGCGGCGTTCCTGCATCACGGAGGATAGGAAGCATTAGCCACATAAGCGGCGTTCTCAGACCTCCGCCCCGGTGGGTGCCCCCTTCCCCGGTCTCTCGCTCTCTCTGACACAGCGAGACGTGCCGCGGCTTTTCGAGGAGAGCGCACCTGGCGACTACCTGGTGACGGTCACCATAGGGCAGGGCAAGACGGTCGCCTCTCGCACAGCGCGATTCGTCGTGAACTGAGACAGAATGGCCTCATGCCGGGGGGATTACATCGATGAGGGCTTTCGTTGCCACCATCTTCATACTGATTTTTGCTGCTCATGGTGCTACCGCGCAGCCGGTCACGCTCTGGGATGGAGAGGTCGTCGCGAGCATCGTGCATGACGGCACCAGGACCGGAGCCCTGGCAGCCGGCCTGCTCGCGCGCGATTTGAAGGCCCTCACGGGCCGCGAGGCGCGCGTCTCGAGCACGCTCACTGGCTGCGGACCTGTCTGCATCGTTGCCGGCACCTACGACGCTCCGCTCATCGTCGAACTGGCGGGGAAGGCCGGCCTCAAACCACAAACACTGAAGGGCCAGTGGGAGCGGTATGAACGCATTGCCGTCTCCACCGGGGGCACCACGTACCTCCTGATCGCCGGGTCCGACCGCCGGGGAATGATCTACGGCGTCGTCGACCTCACGCGTGAGATGGGGATCTCCGCTTGGGAATGGTGGGCGGACGTGACGCCGCGAAAGGTCGGGCGTTTGACCGTCGAGGGGAATGACCTCGAGTCCGTCACCCCGTCCGTGCAATATCGCGGCTTCTTCCTCAACGACGAAGACTGGGGATTGCAGCCGTGGGCCGCCAAGACTTACGAGCCAGCAACCGGTGACATCGGCCCAAGCACCTACAGCCGCATCTTCGAGCTGATGTGGCGCCTGAAGGCCAACACCATCTGGCCGGCCATGCACAACTCCACCAAGGCCTTCTATTCCTTTGCCGACAATCCGAAGGTGGCCGACGACTACGCCATTGTGGTGGGCACGTCGCACGCCGAGCCGATGATGCGCAACAACGTGCGCGAATGGAATGAGTCGACCCGCGGCGCCTTCAACTACCTGACCAACCGCGACGCGCTGATCAAGTACTGGCAGGAGCGTGTCGTCGAGGCCAAGCCATACGAGAGCATTTACAGCTTGGGGCTACGCGGCATCCACGACGGGCCGATGCAGGGCGCTGAGACCGACGAAGCGCGCAAGGTGGTCACCGAGGACGTCATCGCGGTGCAGCGCGATCTTCTCAGCAAGTCGCTCGGCCGGTCCGTTCGCGAGATCCCGCAGGCGCTGACGATCTACAAGGAGGTCGAAGACACCTACAACGTTGGCCTGAAGGTGCCGGACGACGTGATGCTGGTGTGGAGCGACGACAACTACGGCTATCTGACGCGTCTCAGTTCGCCGGAAGAGCAGAAGCGCCCCGGGGGTGCGGGGATTTACTACCACATCTCCTACTGGGGGCGGCCCCACGATTACCTGTGGCTGTCGACCACCCATCCTGGTCTGATCCGGGAGCAGATGAGTCGCGCCTGGGCGGAGAATGCGCGCCGCGAATGGATCTTCAACGTCGGTGACATCAAGCCCAGCGAATATCTCGCCACGTACCTCATGGATCTGGCGTTCGACCATGACACTTTTGCGGTGGCGCCGCGGAAGCACCTGCAGGCGTTCATGGCGAGGCAGTTCAGCTCGGAGCAGGCCGGCGAAATCGCGGACATCATGATGCGCTATTACGACCTGGCCTTCGAGCGACGGCCGGAGTTCATGGGCTGGAGCCAGACCGAGCCGACGACGCCGACGCGGACCAGTGCCTATGTCCTGTCTGACGGTGAGGAGGCGCAGCACCGCCTCGCAGCCTATGGCGATTTGGTGACTCGCGCTGAAAAGGTCGCAGCGGCGCTACCCGCCGACCGGCAGGACGCATTCTTCCAGTTGGTTTTGTACCCCGTTCGCGGCGCGGCGAATTTCAATACGCGCATCCTGAAGCTTGATCTCTCTCTGCTCTACGCTCAGCGGGGCAGAGCCAGCGCGAACATGTACAGCGCTCAGGCGAAGGCCGCGCACGAACGGATCGTCCAGGACACAGCGCAGTACAACACCATGGTGAACGGCAAATGGCGCTTCATGATGGACATGGCACCACGCAGGCTACCGGTCTTCAATGCGCCGGCGTATCCGGCGTGGAGCCCGGCGGAACAAGTCGGCTGTGGCTATGCGTTCAATGGTCAATTGGCCGAAGGAGAATTCGGTGCGCTGAAGTTCCGCACTGGGAAGCCGGGAAGGCAGATCGTCAGCCTGTACGGCTTTGAACCAAAGGATCTCGCGTGGACCGCCGCGTCGACCAATGCCAGCCTCAAGCTGTCGTCGGACTCCGGAGTGCTCACGGCATCGAACGGTTACGAAGTTCGCCTGACGGTGACCTATGACGGCGGAAACTCGACGGGCAATCTCACCCTGGCGTGCGGTGGTCGTTCGATGAACGTTCGGACACAGCTGCTGCCCCAGAGCACTGTGCCAGCGGAGGTGTACCGCGCGATTGCCATTCCGGTCACATCAGCGCAGATGAGTCCGCAGTGGGAGATCATCGCGGACTTGGGCAGCCAGGGCCAGGTCGTTCGCGCACGGCTGGAGGTTGCGTCGCTCGATCCGCGCGATGCCGCCAAGGCCGCGCCGCTGATCTACAGGTTCACCAGCACCTCGGCGGTTGGCGGTCAGGCTCAAGTGGTCGCCCTGCCGACCAAGCCCTTGCATCCGGGCTTCGGCGTGCGCATCGCGGTCAGCCTCGATGGCGGGCCGCTGCAGTTATTTGACTACGCCACCGTCGGCCGCAGCGATGAATGGCGCGAAAACGTCTTGAGCAACACGGCCGTCCGATCCCTGTCCTTCAAACTGCTCAAGCCGGGCACCCACGAACTGAAAATCTATGCGCTCGATCCCGGGGTCGTGTTGGACCGGATCGAGATCGACCTGGACGGCGCGCCCAAGCATTACGGCGCTTCGTTCAACGATTTCTAGATCGTCGTGGGTCGTCGCGGGTCCGAACACGCTTGGTTAGTTCAGTGAGCGGCCTTCGTCAGCAGACCGTTGACCTTCAACCACTCCTCGACGCGATCGAGATAATGATCGGCGCCACCGCCTTTCGTGCCGAAACCGTGGCCGCCGATCTGGAATACGTGCAGTTCCGCTTTCAGGCCAGCTTTGATCCAGGCGCCGAACAGATCGATTGAGCCCTGAGAGCCCACCACCTGATCGTCGGCTGCGACAGCGATGAGAAGCGGCGGAGCGTCTGCGGGTGGGACGGTGCCTCGGGCGCCCGCGGCATAGATGGGCACCGCGAAGTCCGGCCGTACGTCGGCCGGACCGTAGATCGAAGACAGCAGAACGGCGCCGCCTGCCGAGAAGCCGATCATGCCTATGCGGTTTGGCGCTATGCCAAATTCGGCGGCATGCTGCCGCACCAGCCGCACCGCTTGTTGTCCATCGGCATTCGAGAGATCGCGGACGTTCTGTCCTGCCTGCGGATTGTCTCCCGTCCCGACGTACGTCGTGCGGTATTTCAGGACAAAGGCATCGATGCCCATCTGGTTGAAGCGTTTTGCCACGTCCACGCCTTCGTAAGACATCATGAGCGTGCGCCAGCCGCCCCCCGGCGCGACGATCACCGCGGTGCCGACTGCCGCGGCCTTTTCGGCGGGATAGTACAGGAGCACGGGGCGGACGATATTCTGCGCCTGCGGTTTATCGGGCGTCCCGGCCGTACGTTCCTCGTAGTGCCAGTTTTCTGAACCCGGGGCGACACCGGGGTAGAGCGGGATCTCGCGCGCCGGCGCTTGGGCTAGTGCATTCACGGAGAAACAGGCGGCGAAGAAGGAGAGCGCGAAGCAGATCGTCCACTTTGGCGTGATCATGTGACGTTCCTCATGAAACGGATTCGGCATGGCGCCATTGAAATACAGTTCCATCGGTGACTCAAGTGGGAACCGGGAT
>JBDTSX010000161.1:0-8801 GCA_039930925.1 Acidobacteriota bacterium
CCTGGGTCTCGGCGGCGCGCCCGCCAAGCGGCGCCGCACCGAGCGGCGGCCCGGCCGCGCGGCCGGCGACGACGCCGGCCACATCGCGGTCATCGGCATGTCGGGCCGGTTTCCCGGCGCTGCGGACCTGGACGCGTTCTGGTCGAACCTCGCGGGCGGGGTGGAGTCAATCCGGACGTTCACCGACGACGAGCTCGCGGCGTCCGGCGTCCCGGACGTGATTCGCAATCATCCCGCCTACGTGCGCGCGCGCGGCATCGTGGACGGTGCGGATTTGTTCGATGCGCCATTCTTCGGCTACACCCCGCGCGAGGCGCAGCTGATGGATCCGCAGCAGCGTCTGTTCCTCGAGTGCGCGTGGGAAGCGCTGGAACGGGCGGCCTACGATCCGCACACCTACCAGGGCCTGATCGGCGTCTACGCCGGGTCGAGCGTCAACGCGTACGCGCTCGGACTTCTGGTGCGGCCGGAAGTGGCGAGCGAGCTCGGTCCGGTCGGCATTCTCCTCAACAGCGACAAGGACTACCTCCCGACTCGCGTCTCGTACAAGCTGAACCTCCGCGGTCCGAGCGTCAACGTCCAGGCGGCCTGCTCGACCTCGCTGGTGGCGATTCACGAGGCGTGCGCCAGCCTGCTGTCGTACCAATGTGACATGGCGCTGGCGGGCGGGGTGTCGGTATCGGTGCCGCTCCTCACCGGCTACATGTATCAGGATGGCGGGATCGTTTCCCCGGACGGCCACTGCCGCGCCTTTGACGCGGAGGCGCGTGGCACGCTCGGGGGCAGCGGCGTGGGCGTGGTCGTGCTCAAGCGCCTGGCCGATGCCATTGCCGACGGCGATGCGATTCGAGCCGTCATTCGCGGGTCGGCGGTGAACAACGACGGCTCGACCAAGGTTGGCTTCACCGCGCCGAGTGCCGACGGCCAGGCCGAGGTGATCGCAATGGCCTATGCCGCGGCCGATACCGCACCAGGCACCATCGGATACGTCGAGGCGCATGGCACCGGCACGCTGATTGGCGATCCGATCGAAGTCAAGGCACTCACCCAGGCGTTCCGCGAGCACACGGACCAGCGCCGGTTCTGCGCGCTCGGCTCGGTGAAGACCAACATCGGCCACCTCGACGCGGCCGCGGGAGTGGCCGGGTTCGTCAAGACGGTGCTGGCGCTCGAGCATCGGCAGCTCCCGCCCAGCCTGCACTTCGAAACGCCCAACCCGCGGATCGACTTCGAGAACGGTCCGTTCCGGGTCAACACCGCGCTCGTGCCGTGGCCGCTGACGGGAGACACGCCCCGCCGCGCCGGAGTCAGCTCGTTCGGACTCGGCGGAACGAACGTGCACGTCGTCCTCGAGGAGGCGCCGCCCGCGCCCCCATCGGGTGCGGCGCGTGTTTGGCAGGTCCTGCCCTTGTCGGCCCGCACGCCGGCGGCCCTCGATGCGGCAGCAGCGCGGCTCGCGGATCATCTCGAGTCGCACGCTGACGGCGCGGTCGCGGATGTCGCGTTCTCGCTGCAGGCCGGCCGCCACGCTTTCGCCCATCGTCGCGTCGTCATCTGTCGGGACCGCGCCGACGCGGTGCGGCTGCTCCGCGAAGGGGACGTGCGAGGGGTGCTGACGAGACAGGCATTTGCGAAGAGCCCGTCGATCGTCTTCATGTTCCCGGGGCAGGGCAGCCAGAGCCCGGGGATGGGCGCGGACCTCTATCGCGACGAGCCGGTGTTTCGCGACACGGTTGACGCCTGCCGCGAAGTGTTCCTCGGCAAGCTGGGCGTCGATCTGCGCGACGTGATCGACACCGCGAACGAGCCGGCGGGGCGCGCCGAAGGACTGCTCGGGCGTACCTCCACCACCCAGGCGGCGTTATTCGCGGTGGAGCTCGGGCTGGCCAGACTGTGGATGTCGTGGGGCGTTGTACCGGACGCGATGATCGGCCACAGCATCGGAGAGTACGTGGCCGCCTGCCTCTCAGGCGTGTTGACGTTGCAGGACGCCGCAGCGCTGGTTGCGGTGCGCGGTCAGTTGATGGACCAGGCGCCGTCCGGGCGGATGCTCGCCGTCCCCCTGCCGGTCGCCGAGGTGCAGCCGATGCTCACCGACGGCGTCTGGGTCGCGGCGGTCAACGCGGTTGATCAATGCGTGCTCTCGGGACAACCTGCCCGGATTGCGGAGCTGGAAGCGCGGCTCGCCGCGACGGGCGTTGCCGGCCAGCCGCTTCGCACCTCCGGCGCCTTCCATTCCGGATTGATGGCAGCGGTGATGGAGCCGCTGACCGAGGCGGTGCGCCGGGTGAAACGCGGCCGCATCACCATCCCTTATCTGTCCAACGTGACCGGCACGTGGATCACCGAGGCGGATCTCGACCCGTCGTACTGGGCCCGGCACGTGCGCAGCACGGTGCAGTTCGCGGCGGGGGTGGACACGATGCTGAGCGTGACGCCGCTCGTGTGCATTGAAGTGGGCCCGGGCCAGACGCTCAGCGGACTCGCGCGCCGCCATCCAGCCGCGGCGGACGGATCCAGCGCGATCGTCGCATCGCTCGGTCATCGCGGACGGCAGGGAGGAGACGCCGCCCAGCTGGCCCGTGCCCTGGGAGAAATCTGGCTCGCCGGCGTGCGGCCCGACTGGTCCGCCGTGCATGCGCCACATCGTCGGCTGCGGGTCGAGCTGCCAACGTATCCGTTCGAGCGCAAGCGTCACTGGATGGATGCGCGCGCGGCCGGCGATCAGCCCGCCGCCGCCGCCGGGCCTCTCCGGAAGCGCGCCGCGGTCGAGTCGTGGCTGTACTCGCCGTCCTGGAGACGGTCGGCATCGCGCCCCGCACCGCGCCCCGAGGACGTCGCCGGCCGGACGTTCCTCGTTTTCACGGACGAGGGAGGGCTTGCGGATCGGGTATGCGATGACCTGGTGATGCGCGGCGGCACAGTCGTCCGAGTGGTTCCCGGCGACGGATTCGCGGATCGCGGCGCCGGCAAGTTCTCCGTCCGTCGCGACTCGGCGGATGACTACGACGCGCTGCACACGAGCCTTCGCGCGTCGGAACGGTGGCCGGATGCGGTCCTGCATTTCTGGAATGTGGATCCGGTCAATCCGGAGCACGCGGCCGACCTCGCTCCGTTCTTCGATCTGCTCGCCTATCTGCGGTCGCTCGGCGCACAGGAAATGCCGAGTCTGGACCTGGCGGTGATCACCTCCGCGGTGAGCGTGGTCGTCGGCGGCGAGGCACTGGATCCGCTGAAGGCGACCGCGCTCGGCCCGTGCCGGGTGATGCCGCTCGAACATCCCGCGGTGGCCTGCCGGCACCTCGATCTGATCGCCGAGGAATGGACCGGGTCCAGCCGGTTGGATCCGCTGCTTGGCGAACTGTGCGCGCGGGGCGGCGACCGGGCGGTCGCGTACCGCCGCGGACGGCGATGGGTGCTGACGTATGAGCCGACGCCGCTTCCGACCCCCGCGACCCCGACGGTGGGGCTGCGGCAGGGGGGCGCGTATCTGATCACCGGAGGCACTGGCGGCATCGGTCTCGAGATCGCCGCGCACCTGGCTCGAACCGTTTCCGCGCGGCTCGTGCTGACCAGCCGCCGCGGCTTGCCCGAGCGGAGCCTGTGGACCGATCACCTCAGCGCGCATGCGGCCGACGACGTGGTCAGCCAGGCGATCCTGGCGGTCCAGTCGATGGAGCAGTCCGGGGCGGAAGTCGCGGTGATGGCGGCGGACGTCTCAGACGGTCCGCGCATGCGTGACGTCGTCCAGGAAGCGCGGCGACGGTTCGGACGGATTGACGGGGTCGTGCACGCCGCCGGGATCGCCGGCGGAGGGTTGATCCAGCTGAAGGCGCGCGACGCGGCGGAGAGGGTGCTCGCGCCAAAGGTCGGTGGGACGCTCGCGTTGATCGAAGCGCTCGATGGGGAGATCCCGGACTTTGTCATGCTCTGCTCGTCGGTGACCGCCGTCACCGGCGGCGTCGGGCAGGTGGACTACTGCGCCGCGAACGCCTTTCTCGACAGCTTCGCGCAGGAGCGGACCCGCCAGGGTCATGCCACCGTGTCGGTCTGCTGGGACACGTGGCAGGAAGTCGGCATGGCGGTCACCGCCGACGTCCCGGCGCATCTCGCGCGGCAGCGAGACGAGGCCCTCAAGCAGGGTATGACGTCGCGCGAGGCGCTCGATGCCTTCGGACGGATTGTTGCGAGCGCCACGGAACCGCAGGTGGTGGTCTCGACCCGCGACTTGCTGGCGCGTCTGGCGCCGCCGCCGGCGCCCCGCCTGTCGGATCGCGCCGAGCCCGCACCCGCGGATGCCCGTCCCTCCGATAGCACACAGGATCGACCCGACCTGCCGGAGGCGTATGTCGGTCCACGCCATGAAATCGACGAGGCGATCGCCGAGGTGTGGCAGCGCCTCTTCGGAATGACGCGGGTCGGGATCCACGACAATTTCTTCGATCTCGGCGGGCATTCGCTGCTGGCGACGCAGCTGGTCTCGCGCGTTCGCGCCGAGTTCCACGTCGAGATGCGCCTCGACACCCTCTTCGATACGCCGACCGTCGCGGGACTGTCGGATCACATTCTCGAAAAGCTGATCGAGCAGGACGGCGACGCCGCCGGCGAATTGCTGGACGGCATCGAGGCGTTGTCGGACGACGAGATCCGTAGCCAGGCGGCCGCGCCTGGATCGTCGGGCGTGCGGCAGACCACATGAACGGTTGGTTTCGGTACCGGATTTCGCCACGACGAACCCGGTCGGGGTCGCACACCTGCCTGAATGGACGGGCGTCGACGGGAGTCCCCGTCGTGACCGGCGGGCCCAGGAACGAGGCGTGGTAATGGAAGGACGCGGCCGGATCGCGGCGCTTTCCGACCAGCAGCGCCGGCTGCTGGTGGAACGCCTGCGTCAGCGGGCGCGGCCGGCGACGACGGACGGGATTAGCCGTCAGGCGCGCAGCGTCGGCGATTTCCCGCTGTCGTTCGCGCAGCAGCGCTTCTGGTTCCTGCATCAGCTCGCGCCCGACAGCGCCTCGTTCGTCGTGACCGAGCCGCACCGGCTTCAGGGACGCCTCGATCTGTCCGCCCTCGAGCGCAGCGTCAATGCGATGGCCGAGCGGCATGCCGTACTGCGGACGACCTTCCCGGTGATCGACGGGAAGCCGACGCAGCGTGTCGCCGCGGCGCTGAATCTTCGGGTCGCGCTCGAGGATCTGAGCGCCGAACCGGCGGCCGAACGCGAAGCCCTGTGCCGCGCCCGCGCCGGGCGCGAACTGCAGCAGCCCTGGGACCTCGAGGCGGGGCCGCTCGTGCGCGCGTTCGTCTGGCGGCTGGCGCCCGACGATCATTTTTTCCTCCTCGTCACTCACCACATCGTCTCGGACGGCTGGTCCCGGCGGGTGGTGCTCAAGGAACTGCTCGCCTTCTACCAGGCATTCAGCCGGGGCGAAGCCTCCTCGCTCCCGGAGCTTCCGATCCAATACAGCGACTACGCGGTGTGGCAGGAGCAGTGGCTCCAGGGGGCCGCTCTCGAGCCGCATCTCGATTACTGGAAGCAGCATCTCGCCGACGCGCCGACGCTGCTGATGTCGCGGGGGGATACCCTCGCCGCGGACGGCCGAGGCGACGGGCTCGGGATCCATCACTGGCAGGTGCTGCCGCCGGCGGTGACGCAGGCGCTGAAAGCGATCAGCCAGCGCGAAGGCGTCACGCTGTTCATGTCGCTGCTGGCGGTGTTCGTGGCGGTGCTCGCGCGCGAGACCGGCCAGACCGACGTCGTCGTCGGGTCCCCGATCGCGAATCGCAACCGCGCCGAGACGGAAGACCTGATCGGCTGCTTCATGAATCCGCTGCCGCTGCGAGTCGATACCGGCGGCCGGCCGACCTACCGCGAGCTGCTGCGCCGCGTACGCACGGTCGCGCTGGGCGCGTATGCACACCAGGATGTCCCGTTCGATCTGCTGGTGCGAACGCTCCACCCGAAACGAGAAGCCGGCGTCAGCCCGCTGTTCCAGTCGATGTTCCTGCTGCAGAACCTCGCCTGGGGAGACCTCGAGCTCTCCGGCGCCACACTGGGGTCGAAGCCGATGGGGACCGGCGCGGAGGAGAGCTTTGCGCCCCTCGACGGCGTGGTGGTTCCCGGGGATCTGACGTATCCGATTGCGCTCGAAATGTTCGAGATCGGGAGCAGCCTCGCCGGCCGCTTCGAGTATGCGCCGGAGTACGCCCAGACCATGTCGCGGATGCCCGAGCACTTCCGGGCGTTGCTGGAGAGGGTGCTCGCCGCACCCGATCGGCCGGTGGCCGACCTGCCGATGGTGACCGCGCAGGAACGCACCCAGCTGCTCGAGTGGAACCATCAGCGCGTCACGTTCCGGGCGGCGTGTGCCCACCGGCTGTTCGAGGAAGAGGCCGCGCGCACTCCGCATGCGGTCGCGGCGGTGTTCGGCAGCGAGCGAGCGAGCTACGCCGAGCTGAACGCGCGTGCGAACCGGATCGCTCGCCGGTTGCGCGTGCTCGGAGTCGGGCCCGAAGTGCTCGTCGGCATCCTCATCGACCGTTCGATCGACATGATCGCCGCGGTTCTGGCGGTGATGAAGGCGGGAGGCGCGTACGTTCCTCTCGACCCGGCACATCCGCTCGATCGACTGCGCTATGTTCTGGGGGACACCGCGGCGCGGGTGATCCTCACCACGCGATCGGTGCGCGCGCGCCTGCCCCTGCTCGAGGACTCCGCGGCCGCATCGTCCACCGCGTGGATCTCGATCGACGAAGCGGGCGCCGGTCACACGGATGACGATGCGGCGAATCTCCCGGGCGGCGCCGAGCCGGGGCACCTGGCTTACGTCATCTACACCTCGGGCTCGACCGGCCGGCCCAAGGGGACGATGGTGACCCACGTGAGCCTGGCCAACGCGTATCACGCGTGGGAGAGCGTCTACGGGCTGCGGGCGTTGCGATCGCACCTGCAGATGGCCAGCCTGTCGTTCGACGTGTGCACGGGGGACATCGTGCGGGCGCTCTGTTCGGGCGGCACACTCGTGATCGTGCCGCACGAGCTGCTCTTCGCGCCCGCGGAGCTTTACGCGCTGATGCGGCGCGAGAGCGTTCAGGCGGCCGAGTTCGTCCCGGTGGTGCTGCGCGACTTGATCCGCCATCTCGAAGCGACCGGAGATTCACTCGACTTCGTGCGGCTGCTGGTGGCGGGCTCGGACGGCTGGTACAACCACGAGTACGCACACCTGCGGGAGCTGTGCGGGCCGGCGACCCGAGTGGTGAATTCCTACGGCCTCACCGAGGCAACCATCGACAGCACGTATTTCGACGGCTCCGCCGGCGATCTCGCGTCTGACGGGATGGTGCCGCTCGGACGGGCGTTTCCCAATACCGAGATCCTGCTCCTCGACGCTGACCTGCAGCTCGCGCCGCTCGGCGCCCCTGGTGAGATCGTGCTCGCCGGCCCCGGACTGGCGCGCGGCTACCTGAACCGTCCTGACCTGACGGCTGCACGCTTCGTCCCTCATCCGTTCGCCGCCGAACCCGGCGCAAGGCTGTATCGCACAGGGGACCTGGCACGGTTCCTCCCTGATGGAACGATCGAGCTGCTCGGACGCATCGACCAGCAGGTCAAGCTGCGCGGGTTCCGCATCGAGCTGGCGGAGATCGAGTCGGTGATCATCGGCCACGCCGCGGTCAGGGACGCCGTCGTCCTGGTTCGTGAGGATCGGCCCGGGGACCGCCGGCTGGTCGCGTACGTAGTCGCGGCGCCGGGCGAGGCCGTGAATCCTGCGGAAATCCGTACCTTCGTCCGGAACGTGCTGCCGGACTACATGGTCCCGTCGACCGTCACCGTGCTGTCCGCGCTCCCGCTGAGCGCGAACGGCAAGGTCGATCGGGCCGCGCTGCCGGCGCCGGAGTCGGAGCGGACCTCTGACGAGACCTACGTGGCGCCGCGGACCGGCACCGAACGGCAGATCGCCGCGGTCTGGCGCGACGTGCTGCACGTAGAGCAGGTCGGCTTGAACGACAATTTCTTCGATCGCGGCGGGCACTCGCTGCTGATCGTGCAGCTGCGCTCGCGGCTGTCGGACGCGCTGCAGCGCGCCATCACTGTCGTGGACCTGTTCCGGTTTCCGACGGTGGCGTCCCTGGCCCGGCATCTCTCGTCATCGACTGATGAGGACGTCGTGGAGGTTGCGGCGGCCCGGGGCCGCGCCCAGCGGCAGCGCGGCGCGGTCCGGCGCAGCCGGCCGGGCATCGATCCCCGGGGAACACGAGACGCTTAATCATGATGACCGTGACGGACTTATTGTCGGATCTCCGTAAGCGCGATGTGTCGCTCTGGCTGGAAGGTGATCGGCTGCGGTGCAGCGCCCCGAAGAACGTCTTGACTGCGGAGCTGCAGGCCGAGCTGGCGCGTCATAAAACGGAAATCCTCCGGTCGCTGCGTGCGGCCCGCGATCGCAAGGAGAGCGCGCCGCTCGCGCTCGAGCGCGTGCCCCGGACGGAGCGGATGCCGCTGTCCTTCGGACAGCAGCGCCTGTGGTTCCTGTATCAGATGGATCCGGCGAGCACCGTCTATCACATCAACGATTCGCTGTGGCTCGAAAAGGTTGACGCGGCGGTGCTCGAGCGGACGCTCGAGGAACTGGTCCGGCGGCACGAAACGCTGCGCACCACGTTCCAGGTGATCGATGGGGAGGCGGCACAGGTGATCGGGCCGCCGGCTCCCGTGTCCCTGCTGCGCGTCGATCTGAGCGGCTACGACGGGCCGGCGCGGCAGGCCGAGGCGCAGCGGCTCAAAGCGGAGAATTCGGGCC
>JBDTSX010000162.1:0-8788 GCA_039930925.1 Acidobacteriota bacterium
CAGCACCGTCTGCATCACGGTGATCTCTTGCTGCTGGGCGACGACGATCTCCTGGGCCAGACGCAGCAAGCGCTCGTGACGGCCATGGCGCAACTCCGCGCGCGCCATGTCGATGGCGCCCTGATGGTGCGCCATCATCATGATCGCGAAATCGCGATCGATGTCTCCGGAGGGTTTGACATGCATTCCCTTCATCATCCTGGTCATGGCGGCGTCATTCTCGGCCGCGAAGGCGGTTGCGCCCGGAGCCCGGGCGGCCGCGACCGTCGTGACGGCGAGGGCCGCCGCAGCCAACATCGGCACGATCGCCCAGAGAAACTTGATCCGGTGGTCCATGTTCGGTCCTTTGATGAGTCCGCGCTGAACCGCTTTCAACGCACCATGCCGTGTCCAGGGCTCCGCTCTCCGTCGCGCATCTCGCCGCTCAGCACCTGCTTCATCAACTGTCATGCAGCGATCAGTGCGACTGCGGTGTTCCAGAGACGGTCGGCGTTGCCAGCGTCGAGTGCGTAGTCGGCTACTCCCGACCTCCAGCCGTTGCCGTCGTGGACGGTCACCGCTTCATGGTTGTCTTCGAAATAACGCCCGCTGACGCCCTCGAGCAGCGGCGAGGTGGCAACGAAGACGCTTGTCGCGGCTCCCTGAGGCACGGTCTTGCGCCCTTCGGGCGGGGTCTTCAGGCCACCGGTGTGCTTCTGCAACCCCGTCGCGATGGCTCCGGGCATCACCGCGTTGACGGTGATGCCGTCGGCAGCCCAGCGCGAGGCCGCACCCACCGCGAACAAGACGGACGCGGTCTTCGACTGGCCGTAGGCCAGGAGCGGGTCATAGGGGCGGAAGCGGAAGTTGATGTCGTCGAACACGACAGGGGAAATCAGGTGTCCGCTCGAGCTGAGCGACACCACTCGGGCGCTTTCCGCCGCCATCAGCGCCGTGTGAAGACCCAGTGTGAGCGCGAAATGGCCGAGGAAGTTGGTGGCGAATTGCAACTCGACTCCGGCGGGCGTCCTCGCTTCAGGAGTGGCCATGATGCCGGCGTTGTTGATCAGGACGTGCAGCGGACCGGTCCACGCTGCGACAAAGTCCCGCACCGACGACAGATCGGCCACGTCGAGCCATTCGGCACGGACTGCGGCGTTCCCTGTCTCCGAGGTGATTGCCGCAGCGGCGCGGTCGCCGGCTGCGCGATCGCGCACAGCAAGCGTGACGTCGGCACCACGGGTGGCGAGCACTCTGGCCGTCTCGATGCCGATGCCGGAGGCCGCGCCGGTCACGATGGCGCGCTTTCCGGTCATGTCAATGCGGTCGGCGACCTCTTCGGCCGTCGAGGCAAACCCGAATGGGGATGTGATGAGTGCCACTGGTGCTCCTTCAACGTTGGCTGTCAGAACCGTGCAACCCGGCAGAGCACGCGAGAAGTCGAACTGGGCCTGTTCTCACCATGAGCGCGTGTCACAGGACTACACCACGCCTATGCTCACGGGTGGGCAGACCAAGAGCGTCTGCTCGACAAGGCCGGTCAGCGTATGCCGGTCGAGGATGGCCAGTCTAGAGGAAGATGAACAGGACGCCGGCCCAGCCTTTTTGGATCAGCCGCTCGCCGAGGTCGCGAAGGTCGGCCTCCTGTCGCGGTCCAGAATCTTTCCGCCCAACCAGGGAATGATCTCATGTCGAAGCGCAAGGGTGGGCCAGACTCCCTGGCGGGTTTGGGATCTCACCCGGCGTCCGTCGGCGAAGCATCGACGACGTGCTCCGCCACGAACCAGACCTGCAATTCATTGCGGCGGATGACGTCACTGACGATCAGGTCGTTGGTCCCATCGTCGCCGCCCTTCGCTGCGAGGCGGGCCATGGTTCGCGCCTCCTTCAGCACGATCTCGTGGGCGTGAAGCAGGCGGGAAATCTGGACCGGTGTTTCCTCCCGTCCTTTGGGCGGTCTCGGGACGAGCGTCATCTCCGCCACGTCAGGCGCCATCGCGATGCTGACGCCGCCGAGCAATTGAATGCGTTCGGCGATGGCGTCCACCAGTTCGTTCTGTTCGTTGTAGTGCTTGTCGAAGAGCAGATGGAGCTGATAGAACGACGGTCCGGCGGCCTGCCAGTGATGTTTCTTGTACAAATCGCGAAGGGTTATTGTGTCGGCGAGGAGCTGATTGAGGTTCGTCACGCTCTCGCGACAGGCGACCTCCGACAGCGCAATCGGCATCCTGACGAGATGATCGAATGGCTGCAGCTCGTGGGCGTGTTGATGTGCCAGTGGCGTCGCCCGCTTCAGAATCGTTTCCGCGTCGATCGGCATGATTGGCCCCTACTGAAGATAGGTTGAGAAGGTGTAGTCGTTCGCCTTTTGTGGCGTATGACACGCGAAGCACGCCGTTGCCGAGTCCGTGACCAGCGGCTTCCCAGGATCGCCGCCGGCCCACGCTTGAAAGCCCCAGCCGCCTGTGGATGCGTAACGTTTGGAGTCTTTCACCATGACGGGGATTGCCTTGCGGCCGCCTTGCACATAGGAACCATCGACGAGCGAGAAATCTCGCACATCGTCAACGAAGATCGTACCGTCGGGATACGGCGCCGAGCCACCCGCCTTCAGCCGGGCGAACCCGACCGAATTGATGTGGATGTGATGGAGCCCGCCGATTGCGCCAGAGAGCGGGCTGTCCTTCGTGATGACCATGGAGTTGACGAGATACCAATGGTCAAAGCCCGCGGGGATCTTCAGCCCGTCGCCGGCGGGCGCCGCGGAGATCGAGCCGATGGCGAGTCCCGCAACGACGATGGCGGGGGCAAGCAGGGACGTTGGACGCATGCGTGTTACCTCCTTACGGGTTTTGGGCGCTGAACATCAACGCCAAACTGGCGCGGTGTCAGACTTGCGCTGCCCCTCCATCTGCGAACAACTCGACACCGTTGACAAAGCTTGAGGCGTCCGAGGCAAGGAAGAGCGCGGCCTCGGCAATTTCCCGTGGGTCCGCCAGGCGCCCCAGCGGAATTGTGCTGGCGAGGGAATCGACGAACCCCTGACCCTGGTCAGGGGAAACCAGTCCGAGCAGCCCGGGCGTTCTTGTTGCGCCGGGGCTCAGCACATTGACGCGGATCCCGCGCGCCTTGAGCTCGAGAATCCATGACCGTGCAAAGCTGCGGACGGCCGCCTTGCTCGCGCCGTAGACGCTGAAGTTCTCATTCCCGGTCGTTCCGGTGGTTGAAGAGCTCAGCACGATCGTCGCGCCGTCCGTGAGCAGAGGTAACGCTTTCTGCACCGTAAACAGCGTTCCTTTGACGTTGGTGTCAAACGTCTCGTTGAAATGCTGCTCGGTGATCTGGCCAAGCCGCATGAATCCGCCGCCGCCCGCATTCGCGAAGACGATGTCGAGATGACCTGCGTCGGCGGCGATCCGCTCGAACAACGCATCGAGGTCCGCGAGACTGCTCACGTCCGCCTGAACCCCCGTGACGCGCGGCCCGATCCGGGCTTCGGCCTTGCGTAGCTCGGACTCCCGTCGACCGGTAATGAACACACGCGCGCCTTCCTGCGCGAAGAGTTCCGCCGTTGCCAGACCGATTCCCGACGTGCCGCCGGTAATCAGTGCCACCTTGCCGACAAGCCTTTCCATCACACCCTCCCGTCATATCCCGGCGATGCCGCAGGGCGTCGGCTCGCTGCAGAGACAAGCCTGTTTGCCGCACAAGCGCGGTTACGGTCGGCTCCCTGCCGGCTTCGCCGGGTTCCTGGTAGCGGGCACCGTGAATGTGACGGTTTGCGACGTGATCACCTTGTGCGTCGGATCAGCCAGTCCGAACAGCACCCGGTGCGGTCCGGGGCTGAGACCGACTAGGATCACGGTCTCGCCGCTGGTGTCGACGAAGTGCCACGAAGCGTCATCGACCGTGATGTGCACATGTCCCACTCGCGGCGACACACCGAGCGCGCCCTGGCCGAACACCGGCAGCACGCGCAGGTGCTCGGTTCGGTACTGGATGAAGACACGCCCCTGAGCGAGCGCTTCCGGCAGTGGCGGATCGACAATCAGCCTGGGAGCCGGCTCGTTGTCGACGGCGATCAACGGCGACGGCCCGCAGACGTCCTTCGCGGTCTGGGCGACGCCAGCGGCGACGACCATCGCGAGGCAAGCGATCGTGACCACGATGATCATCGATGCTCCTTTGCTGGACGGCAATTAGCCAACCTCTTGACGGAAGAAGGCCAGCAAGTCAGCGTTGACCATCTCGTGATGCGTGGCAAACAATCCGTGCGAGAGGCCCGGATAGACCTTCAACGTCGCCCCCTTCACCAGCTTGGCCGACAACATCGCCGACGCGCCGATCGGCACGACCTGGTCGTCGTCGCCGTGCAGGATCAGGGTCGGGACATCGAACCTCTTGAGATCCTCGGTGAAGTCGGTTTCGGAGAACGCCTTGATGCAGTCGAAGCTGGCCTTGACGCCAGACATCATGCCCTGTCGCCACCAGTTCCTGATGAGGCCCTCCGACACCTTGGCGCCCGGACGATTGAAGCCGTAGAACGGCCCACTGGCCACGTCCAGCCAGAACTGCGGACGGTTGGCGCGATGGGCGGCTCGGAAGCCGTCGAACACTTCGATCGGCAGGCCGCCCGGATTCGCTGCGGTCTTGACCATCACGGGCGGTACGGCGTCGAGCAGCACCGCCTTGGCGACACGGCCCTTGGCGCGTCCGGCACCATGACGGCCGATGTAGCGGGCGACTTCTCCGCCGCCGGTGGAATGGCCGACGTGAATCGCGTTGTTGAGGTCCAGGGCTTCGACGAGCGTCACGAGATCGTCTGCGTACGTGTCCATGTCGTTGCCGTCCCACGTCTGCGTGGAGCGGCCGTGCCCACGCCGGTCATGCGCGATGCACCGATAGCCATGCTCACCGAAGAACTGCATCTGCGCGTCCCAGTCGTCCGAGCTCAGCGGCCAGCCGTGGCTGAACACGATGGGCTGTCCCGTGCCCCAATCCTTGTAGTAGATCGTCGTTCCGTCTTTCATCGCAATCGTGCTCATGGACGTTCACCCTCCTGCCGCAGGACAACCTGCAACCGATGGTTCATCTCAGTGGTCACCAGAAATATGTCGGGTCTTCGTCGTGCCGAGCCCCGCCAGGCGCAGCATCCTGACGAGGCGCGTGAACACCAGCGACGCGAAACTCATATGGAGCCCTTCGGGATGGTGTCCATCGACGCAACCACGTATGCGGGGCAGTGTCGCAGCTCCACTCCGGCCGCTTGGAACGAGGACAGTAAGGCGATGGCTTCGCGATCAACCTGGATGACGTCACCGAGATCAACGATCAGCATCCGAGTGGACTCGGCCGCCACGAGTCGGCGAAGGCCATCCAGTTCTTCGATGGCGATGTGTCCGCTGAGCGTCATGACCACGAACTCGCCTTCCGTGGTGCGGTCGATCCGAAGCACCATGCATCAAGTCGTCAGCAAGGCAAGTGCCGGCGCAAGTGCTTGAAAACACACGCCTCGCCGGCGGCGCGGTCCCCGCTTGTCGGAGGTTGTCACGAGAGTTCGTGACGGGTCGATCTCAGTACACGGTCCTGAAGGCGGCCTTGTCGATGCCGAGCGCCTTGATCCGCGAGTCGAGTGTCGTCGGTGCCATCTTGAGTTTGGCCGCGGCGCCGGAACGTCCCGACACTCGCCCCCGCGTCTCTCTCAGCGCGGCCTCGATGACGGCTCTCTCCTGGAGCGACAGTTGATCGGGCAGCGTCAGGGCGGCATGTGGTGCGACGGGTTCGCGCCGAAGCCAGGTGGCATCAATCGACACGCAGTCGGACTCAGCAATGATCACCGCCCGCTCGATCACGTTCTGCAGTTCGCGGATGTTGCCGGGCCAGGCGTAGGCTTGCAGCAACTCGAGGCTCTTGGTGCTGATGGTCGCGAATCGCTTGCCGAGGTTGCGCGCGAACCGGCTCACGAAGAACTGCACGAGCATCGGGATGTCGTCAGGACGCTCGCGCAGTGCCGGCATCGGGATCGGAAAGACGTTCAAACGATAGAAGAGATCAGAGCGGAACGCACCGGACTCGACGGCCGTGTTCAGATCCCGATTGGTCGCCGCGATGATGCGAACATCCGCACGGATAGGTCGATTCCCACCCAGCCGCTCGAATTCGCGCTCCTGGATGACGCGGAGCAGAGACACCTGCATTTCGAGCGGCAGTTCGCCGATCTCATCGAGAAAGATCGTGCCCCTCTCCGCTTGTTCGAATCGTCCGATACGTTGCTGAACGGCGCCTGTGAAGGCACCCTTCTCGTGCCCGAATAGCTCCGATGCGATCAGCGCCACAGGAATGGCGGCGCAGTTAACGCTCACGAATGGCTGGGACGATCTGCTGGATCGCTTGTGAATGAGGCGTGCGATGAGTTCTTTGCCCGTTCCCGTTTCACCGGTGATCAGAACGGTTGAGTCCGTTGGCGCGACCTTCGCCACATTCGCGAGGACGGCGCGCAGAGGCGCCGACGTGCCGATGATCTCCCCGAAGGTCTGGGCGTGATCAATTGCTTCGCGCAAGGCGACGTTCTCGCTGCGCATACGCTCTTCCTCACGCTTCCGCTCGTCGATATCGACGGCCGTCGAGTACCAACGGACTACGCGGTCCCGTTCGTCCCGCAGTGGTTCATAGCGCACCAGGTGCCATCGATACTCGCCGTCGTGTCGCCGGAGTCGCGCTTCAAAGTCACAGGGGATGCCGCGGGCGAGCGCGGCGCCAATTGTCGCCCTGGTTGCATTGAGGTCCTCGGGCGAGAACACGGCAGCGAGTTGGTCTTCGGCGGCCGTGAGTTCGTCGAGGCTGCGCCCCAGATATTGCAACCCCGTCTTGTTGATGAAATAGACGTGGCCGTCGGCTCGGATGGCTCCCACCGACTGTGGAATCGAGTCGATGAGGACTCGGAGCTCTCGCTCGTTTTGTCGAATCCTTGCGTTGGCGTCCACCAACTCGGAGAACGCCCTCGCACTAGCCATTGCGGCGGCCGCCTGATCCGCAAACAGGCGCAGCGACCGGAATTCGCGTTCGGAGATCGGCTGACGCCGGAAGATGGCCAGCACGCCCACCGTCTCGTCCTGGAAGGTCAGCGGCTGCCCGGCGAAGCTTTGGATGCCCTCATGGTCTAGCCATGACGGATGCTCCCAGAGTTCAGATACCGGGTCTGTGAGCAGGAGCCCGGCGCCGCGAGCCGCAATCGAGCCAACCTTGAGCGGGCCGATCGGGATTCGGCGGAAGCTGCCGTCCGTTCGCGCCCATGAATCGCCGGCGAGCGATGACCCGGCACTGGCTGCGAGGTGCAAGCAGGCCGCCTGACTTGGGCACACGGATCGCATTCGGCAGGATGCGCACTCGTCTCCGGGACGAGTAACCCAAACTCGCGCGAGTGCAACCCCCGGCCGTTGAATCAGTCCATCGACGACCTGTCGCAGGACGCCGTCGGCGGAGCGCTCCCCGGAGACTCGCAGCGCGACGTCCTGTAAGGCCTCTAGGTCCACCGAGCCATCCCGCCCCTGCCGAGGCCCCCTCAGAATTGCCGTGGAGAGGTTGAGCTTGGCCGACTCCACGAAGGCCGCGGCAACACACCTCAGAAATGCAACTTAGGAAGAGGGAGCGATTGTAACCTTGGCGAGCCGCGAAGCGGTGTTTCGACTCTGTAAACTTGCAGAGGTCTCCTGAACGAAGGGGAATCGTCGCATTGGCAGGAGAACGGTTGCCCTCCTGGGCTACCCGAGCCGGCGCCAGCATCCCGCGGCGCTCACGGCACTCATCGAGACGCTCCGGATCCAAATTGGCTAGGCCCAGAACGAACGTGGAGAAGATCGATCCAGGTGGGTTTACACGGCGCCCGTAAGGGGCGAAATACTCACGAAAGTCTAAAGAAGTGGCCACTTCACGCAGCCTTCCGGACCAGCCAGGGTCGAAAATCGTCCAGTGCGGCGAGCCATTCCCGGCTGCGCCGGTCCTGTCTCCGCAGGTAGTTCTCGGGACGCGCGGCACCTCGCTCCGCTCGGCGCCAGCGGGTCCGAATCCTACCCGAGGAGCCATGTAAATCAACGACTTACAGACCGAGATCGATCTCGCGTTGCGTGAGTGTGAGGGATTTTGTGGGACGTTAACCCACTACACCCGCGGCGTACAGTCGTTCGAGATGATTCCCAGAACGAACTCCCGGCCGCGATCCTCATCATCGTGAGCGCGTGTTCATGCTCCGAGGTCATGCCATCGCGCCTTGGTGTGCACGCAGTCGCCGGGAGAGGTCCGCGTTCGCAGATTTGTCGGCGCCTTCGATACCCGCCGTATCATCAACCCCAAGACCGCGCTGTCGCCCATGGCCATGTCCGCACCGGTTCAATCAAGCAAGCAAGGCGGCAGGCTGGGTTCCTCATCGAGGCCGCAGCTGACATGCCGTGGATACCGCCGAACACCGGTCTATGATTGCGGCCATGATGATGCGACTGCCAGAAGAGTCCTCTTGGGTGGATGCGCTGTTAAGCAGCACGAGCGCCCCCGGTGCCGGCACGTCGGGCAACACGATCGACGAGGTCAGTGAAGCGCAACTAATCGATGCACTCGAGGCGATGGCCCGTGGCGACATCGAGTATGTCATCCTCGAACACGGCGACGCGTTCCTGCAATCGGCGGGTGACGGCGACGGTCCCTACCAATTGGAATGTCGCGCCGCCAGTCACGAGCCCATCGTTGCAGTCTCGCGCGGAGTGAACCGCGCCGGTGTCAGGCAGGTGATGCTGGCGTATCGCCGCGGCGATCCCAA
>JBDTSX010000163.1:0-8755 GCA_039930925.1 Acidobacteriota bacterium
AAAAAACTGCGTTTTTCTTAGACCAATAATTAAAATGATCTGAATCTTTCTTTTCTTAAATTCCCTTTTATTTAATAGATGCCGAGCAGCGGGATGCCCGCCTGGCGCTCGATCTGCCAGCTTTCGATCACCCGCCCGCTGGCCACGTCAATCCCGACCGCCGCGCCGACGCCGAGCACCAGCGCAGCCAGCAGCGCGGCCACCAGCACCAGGGGCACATTCGGTTTGATCGGCGAACGCGGGACCTCTGGAGGCCGCGTGATCACGTAACGGAACTTCAGGCCGGCCCCGGAGGTGGCGAGCTCGAGCCGCGCCGAGTTGATCCGGTCGAGCAGATTCGTCAACTGGGTCAACTGGAGCGTCAGCAGGCGGCTGGCGGGATGAACCAGGTCGGTCAGCTGCTGAATGTCAGGCGGCAGAATGGTGACGGTGGGACGCGCCGGATCGTCCGAGGACATCCGCGGCGTGACCCTCGACGGGGCAGGAAGCTGCATCACCGCCGCCAGCGCCGCGCCGTTGGTGCCGCGGTTCGAGCGAATCGTTCCCTCCAATGCGGCCTGCTGCTTCTCCAGCAGTTGGGCCTCGCTGCGCAACGGCGCCAGCTCCGGCGGTTCCCGCGACGCTGAGACGATGCTCTGGCGAAGCGCCGAGACGCTGGGATGATCGCTCGTGTAGATGGTGAGGGCGGTCGTGAGCTTGCCTTGCAGGTCCTGGACCTGCTGCCGGTGTGTGAGCTCGACCCGCAGGATGTCCTGGCGCTTCGCGTCGAGCGCATTCTTGATCGTAGCGAGCTGGGCGATCGTGTCGGGGTCGGGGCCGGACGGAACAGGTGGCGCCGCGGCGGGCACGGGGAGGCTTCGCGGGGCGGCCGCGTTTGCCGCCTCCAGCCGCGGACGCGCGACCTGGGCGCGCCGGCCTTGCTCCTCCCGCAACTGCGCAATCGTGCCGTCCACATCGGACTGCAGCGACGCCGCGGATCCCTGCAGGATCGAAATCGCTTCGCCGATCGCCGCGGTCTCGGTGTCGTGCCGCCGATCGATGAAGTTCTGCACTGCCACCTGGACCAGTGCCTTGGCCGTCTCGGCCTCGGGCCAGTCCACGGAAATCTTGACCACGCCTTCCTTCTCGACCCAGACAATCAGCCGCTGGTCGAGCATCCAGAGCACCGAGTTCATCTGCTCTTCGTCGGTCGGCTGGTGCATGAAACCGGTCAGCTTCGCCTTGACGCGCGACAGCAGCCGCCGGTGACGTTCCCGTTCGTTCACCAGGTCCGTCTGCCGCATGATCATCAGCAGGTTGTCGCGGTCGTGGATCGTCTCCGAGGCGGCGCGGGTCGGATCGTCCGCTTCCTCCCTCGGCGCGCGCGACGGATTGCTGAGGCTCGTCATCAGGTCGTTGCGATGTGCGAGCAGAGTGGCCTCCGAGTGATACGTCCTCGGCCAGGCCGCCACGCCCCCGACCGCCGTGCCGAGCGTCACGATGAACAGCCAGACCGCAGCGGAGCGATGGCGGCGCACCGCGCGCGCGGTGAAGCCGGCGTATTCGGCGAGCTGGCGGAAATCAATGAGGCTGCCGTCCGCGAGGACGGGGCTGTCGTCTTGAGGCTGGTTGAGCATGGCTTGTTGCGGATCTTCTGCAAGGCCGCCACCACCGGGCACCGGATCCCCTGACGTCGGTTCGACGGGCGAAAACGTCAACGTTTCCCGGCGATCGCGGCCACCGCCGGGAGAATCGGCCTCCCACCAATTCCGCATCCCGCGGCACAAAAGTCGGTGGTCCGGATGACTTCGTCGCGATCACGGACTCACTCGACATTTCCTCACTCCTGACGGCGACTTCCCGAATGTGCGGGCACGCGCACACGGACGGGCGATCGAGCGAATTCACGTTTTCGTTGAGGGTTTTCTCTCGGCACCGGTAGCCCGGAGGGTGGCGCGCTCTTCGCAAATGAGTCGTCGTCCGCACACACCATGACGCAGCGCACATCGTCAGTCACCGGTATCATCCTCGCGGGAACGTATCCCTGGAACAACTCCGCATTTGCGCGGGTGGTGCCACGGCCGCTTCTTCCCATTGCTCATCGTCCGCTGATGTCGTACGCCGTCTCGTGGCTCTATGCCGCCGGGATCCGCGACGCCGCCGTGTGCGGGCGCAACGAAATACCGGCGCTCCAGGCGATCATCGCGCCGCACTCGCCGCACGACATGCAGCTGGCGTACTACGAGGACGCGTCCCCCAGGGGGACCGCCGGGACCGTCTGCGACGCGGCCGCCGCCTCGGACAGCGACACCTTCGTCGTCGCCGAAGGCACCGCGATTCCGAACCTGTCCCTCGCGGAGCTGCTCTCGGCGCACGAAGCGTCGGGTGCGCTCGTGACGGTCGTCGTTCATGACGATCGCCGCCCGAACGGGCCCGCCGGCCTGCAGGTTCCGACCGGCATCTACGTCATCAGCCGCCGCGCCCTCGAGCAGGTGCCGTCGTCGGGGTTTCACGACCTCAAAGAGACGCTCATTCCGCAGCTGTATCGCGCGGGTCAGCACGTCGGCGCCCACCGGGTGGCCGAGGCGAGCATCCGGGTCCAGGACTGGGACACCTACCTCGCGGTCAATGCGTGGATGGTGGAGCGGCTCGCCGCCGGTGCCGTCCCGCCCGCGCAGTATCACCGCTTGGCGGACTCGATCGTTCATCGCACCGCGTCAGTCGCGGCGGACGCGGTCCTGCTGGGATCGGTGATGGTGGCGCCGGGCGCCCGCATCGGATCCCGCGCCATTGTCGTCGGCCCCTGCTCGATCGGCGCCGATGCGAGGCTCGAGGATGGCGTGGTGGTGTCGCGGTCGGCGATCTGGCGGCGTGCCGTGGTCCGGCAGGGGGCGCGCACCGACCGGACGATCGTCTGCGACGGCGTGGTCGTCGACGCCGGCAGCCAGAACGATCGCGCGGTCCTTGCGGTCGAAGGGCGCGGCGTCACCCCGGCCGTCGCGCCGCTGGCGGCGCAGCTTTCGGCCAAGAGCGCGCCGCAGTTGTGGCGCCGTGTCGCGCGCGCACTGCTGAACACAGACGGCGCGGGAGCGCCACAGGCACAATGAGACTCTGGCCGATTCTCCTCGATTCGCAGCCCGAGTGTCTGCGCGGCGCCGCGCCCGGCACCTCGCTGCTGCGGATGACGCTTGGCGCCGATCCCGTGGTCACCCACCTCGATCGATGGCTGCGCCCGATCACGCGCCTGCCGCTGACGGTTGTCGCGCCGTCGTCGCTCGGCATCGATCTCTATACCCGGCAGCTCCACGAGGCCTGTCCGTCAGTCGCCCGCGTGTGCTCGGCCGAGGGCTTTGCCGACCTGCTCGCCGATCTCGACCTGTCGGACGCCGTGCTGTTGATTGACCCGGCGTACCTGCCGTTCAGCGAGGCAGACATCAGCCGGCTGCTCGAGCGCCACGACCTCGAACGCGGCGTGTCCCATCACCTCGTCGCCTACGACCGAGGCGTCGGCGGCACGCGTGAGCGCGTCAGCTTCGATGGCGCGGGCCGCGTCCGCGGCATTCAGCGGCACTACGAGCCGGCGACCTGGCCGTTTATCGCTGGGGTCAGCGCCACCGTCCTTCCCGTGGCCTCGGCGGTGGTCGGGGAGCGCCTGGTCCCGCAGGGGCTGGCGGCGCTGCGGCAGGATCTCGCGCTGCGCGGCGTGCCGAGCCGCGACGTCCCGATTCAGACCGGCGCGTTTCGCCTCGGCGACGTCTCGGGCCTGCTTGCCGCCAACGAACACTTCGTGCTCAAGGCCGCCGGCGCCAGGTCCGCCGCGGAAGCGAACGCGCCGATTCTGGTCGGCGCCGGTCATTCGATCGACCCGACCGCCCGGATCATTGGCGCTGTCGTGATCCATGACGGCGCGTCGGTCGAAGCGAACACGACGATCATCGGTCCCACGCTCGTTGGCGCCGGCGCCACCATCTCGGCTGGCGCGGTCGTCGCGCACGCCCTGATCGGCGATGCGTGCGCCGTTCCGGCGGGCCGCACCGTGCAGGACTCCTTGTGGCTCTGCCGCGACGGCGAGACGGGGGACCTCGTCCAGCCGATGTCGTATCGCGACCGGCTGGCGCGGCTCCCGATCGAAGAACGGCAGGAAGACGAGCACCTGCGCACCGTGTCCTCTTACGCGCGCCTGAAGCGGATCGTGGACGCCACCGTCGCGGCGATCAGCCTCACGTTCCTCGGGCCGCTGTTGGCGTTGATTGCGGCCTTGATCTGGCTGCAGCGCGACGGCAGCATCGTCTACGGCGACGAGCGTGAAGGCGTCGGCGGGCGCGTGTTCAAGTGCTGGAAGTTCCGGACCATGTCGAACGGCGCCGATGCGGCGCAATTGCAGCTGCGGGCTGTCGCACAGGTCGATGGGCCGCACTTCAAGATGTCGCGCGATCCCCGGGTCACGCGCCTCGGGCGGATCCTGCGGGCCACCAATCTGGACGAGCTGCCGCAGCTGTACAACGTGCTGGTCGGGCAAATGAGCCTGGTCGGCCCCAGGCCATCTCCGTTCCGGGAGAACCAGATTTGCGTCCCATGGCGGAATGCGCGGATCTCGGTGCGCCCGGGGATTACCGGCATGTGGCAGGTATGCCGGCACGATCGACAGGCCGGCGACTTCCATCAGTGGATCGAGTACGACCTGCTCTACGTGCAGCACGTCAGCGCCCTGGTCGACCTGAAGATTGTCGCAGCCACGTTTCTGACCCTCGGCAGGATGAAGACTCACGTGCCGCCGTCGGCGCTGATCCCGCGGGTCGCGGGTGACGACAAGATCACTGCCGCCTGACCGCGAGCCCGATCGAGGGTATCCGCGGCGCCTTGCAGGCAGCCGTGCGACCGGTTGTCATGTCGTGAACGTGCCCACGGCGGCTGAGGATCCGGCGGCCGTAACCGGCTGCTCGCAGGATCGTAGACTGATCCCTCCCCACCCTCGAGCCGCGCGGCCCCCCAACTCCTTGGAAGATCGGCGCACGGCCACCTCCCGTCTGGAGAACGAGCGGCGTTGGCGACGGGATCGAACAGGGGTGCTCCGTCGCCGTGTCGCCGCCGCTCTGAGCCCGAAGGCCGTGCGGACGTTGATGCCCGACCCGGATCGTGCGTGATCGGACGATCAGCCGCCGAACCTCGCGGCTTCAGCCGCGGGGCGTCTGATCGCACGGGGCGCAGTCGGCTGTAAAAGCTGCTGGCAGGCGTGACGTAGCCGTTGAACTTCAGGATGCTGATTGGTGGAGCACTACGCAACCACCCGCAGGTTTAAACAACCGGCGGAACCGGTCGAACCGAGGCGTGACAGCGACGTCGCGGGGATCAAGCCCCCCGCGGTCTACCGCGGGATCCGCTTTGGACTCGCGGGGGAAGGTTCCGGACTCTCGCGCCGGTTTGACGGCGTGGCGGGCGCAGCCGATCGGGCCACCCCGAACGCGCGTCCGACCGCGTGCAGCAGGCTGTCGGGATCGGGTTCTCCAATCACGTAGCCCTCGTTGAGCTGCCAGATGATCGTGCCTCCGAGCCCGGCTTTCACCGCGTAGCGGCCCTTCTCGGCGACCGACGTTTCATCTTCGTAGGAGATGAACGTGCACTTGTGCGATCCGGTCGGCACCGTAAACGAGAGGTACGGCGCCTGGGCGCTCGCATCGTAGTGATAGCGATCGGCACGATACACGTTCTTGATCGCGGCGATGCTGATGTCGTTGTCGCTCGCGGTCACGTGCGCGCCGAGCGGCTTCGGCGGCGGCGCGGTCGCGGGCGCGCTCCAGCAGGACCCGTAGAAGCCGATCCCCATTCCGAGCTTGGCTGCCGGCACGCCGGCGGCGAGATACGCGCGAGCGCTGGCCTGCACCGAGGTCGGATGGTCCGGGCCTTCGCCGATGACGGCGGAGGAGTGCCATACCGCCCAGCCGTCCCAGCTGTCCGACATGCCGTACGTCATCATGTTCATCTGGTCGACCAGGCCGGCGAGCTGCGCGTAGAAACGGCCATCGCCGGCGTTGAGCGGAAAGTTCGCATTCTGGTAGGAGACGTCAGCCGTGACGATCAGGTCGGGCTTTGCCGCCTTGAGCTTCTGGACCAGCGCCAGCATCACCGGTTGATCGACGGTCAGCAGAGGTTCCCAGTCGAGATCGACGCCGTCAAACCCCCAGCGCGTGACCAGCTCTACCAGGTTGCGAACGAACGCATTCATGTTCGCGGGACTGGTCGCCCCCTGGAACCCGCCGCCGCTGCCGCTGCCGCCAACCGTCAGGATCGCTTTGCGGCCGGCCGCGTGCGCGCGAGTGGCGACCTCCTGCGCGAGTCTCGGTCCGCCGAGCGGATCGATGAACAGCCGCGTATCCAGGGTCGCGTCGCGCTGCGGCAGGATGGCGAAGACCATGATGTGCGTCAGCGACGAGAAGTCGATCGCCGCAGGCGGGTAGGCGGCCGCCATGTAGCCGACGTAGAAACCCGACACCCAGCGGGGCTTCGTCGCCGCGACCGTCTGCGCCGGGCTCGCGGACGCCCACGTCCACAGGCACGCGCCCAGACATCCAACACCAAGCCAACGTTTCATCGGTGTCTCGCTCCGAGTGCGGTCCGAGCCCCACTCGTTTCCACAGTCTCCGCGTCGGGCAGGTCGGTCAGCGGCATGCCGAAATTCGGCTTGCCCTCGCGGCCGAGCACCCAGTTGTAAACGTGCACCATCTGCTGCGCCTTGACCTGCCAGGTGAACTGGCCCTGCGCGCGGGCGCGCGCCCGGGCGCCGATCGGCGCGATCTGAGACGGGGTCGCCACCAGCCGCTCGAGCACTGCCCGCAGCGAAGCGACGATGTCGTCGCGCGAGGCCATCGGCAGCGCGAAGCCGGTTGATGCCGTCACCAATTCGCCGGGTCCCCCGTAGTCCATGACGATCGGAACGAGACCGAGCGCCATGGCTTCGAGCACCACCGCGCCGCCGAACTCCCGGACGCTGGGGAACGCGAAGACATGCGCGCCATCGAGGTACTGCTGCAGGTCGCGATGCGGGATCCACCCGGGGAAGCGGACGGAATGGGTCGCGTCTGCCGCCCGGGCGAGCGACTGCAGCCGGGCCATTTCAGGGCCGTCGCCGATGACGTCCAGCACGATCTGGCCGGCGCGTGCCAGCGGCGCGGCCGCCTCGATCAGCATGTCGGCGCCCTTGTACGGGACCAGCCGGCCGATGAACACGACCCGCAGCGGCCGCGCCGGCGGCCCCTGGCACTGTCGCTCGAACCGGGTCGGATCGATGGCATTTTCCGGGACGTAGACCGTCTTGGCCTGGAACTCGGCGTCGATCTCGGCGCGCGTGGACGCCGAGCCGGCGACGATCGCGGACGCGTTGCGCCGGGTGGATCGGTATCCCGGCAAGAGCTTGTAGGCGCCGCGCACATAACTGAGCCACTCGCGCTCGACCGCGCGGAGGTGTCCGAATTGCGCCGGCCAGGCCAGCCCGCCGTTGAGCGGGCCCATGACGAACGGCACGCCGGCGCGGCGGCACCAGTGCGCGAGCAGGCTCGGCACGGTCGGACTCATCGGCGTCAGGCGATGGACGACGTCGTATGCGCCGCCCCGGATGTCGGCGCCGAAGCGCTGCCACACCTGCCGTTCGAACGGATAGTAGGCGACCGCGGAGAGCGCCGTCAGCGTGGTCCAGCTCTTGTTGCCCATCGCCCGCGCGCCAGCCAGGCGACCGAGCGTGTGCAGGCACGCCTCGGTCATCGGCGCGGCGAGCGCGGTGAAGTGCTGGCCCTCGATCAGGCCGGCCTTCGCGATGTTTTCACGGTTGCGTGTGTGGGTGACGAGATGCGTATCGGTCAGCGCCGCAATCGCCTGCCCGTGGCACCAGCCCTCGAGCGGGATGCTGATCCAGTCGGGATTGCACATCTCCGCGATGAGGAGAACGCGAATGCGGTCGCTCATCCGGCCACCGACGGCCGGAGCGGCGCGGCCGATGCCCGCCGGTCGGCGCGGTAGCGCTTCAGCCCCGATCGCGCCGCGCGCAACGAACCCGCTTCGCGGCGCACCCCGCGATAGTACTGCATCGAATAGACCACGGTAATCCCGGCAATCGCGGCGCGTTCCTGACCGAGGCGATCGACGCCGTTCGATACCGCGGCTCCCAACCGGACCAGATACCGCGCCAGCGCCGGCGCGATCACGCTGGCGACGAGGAACGGACGCGACAGCGGATGCGCGTCGCAGAGATGCCGCCACGGATTGATGAAGCTCTCCGGGTGGGTCTGCGCGATGCGCGAATCGTAGACGCCGTAGGTCAAGGCCGTCTCCAGCCAGGCCGGCTGGCTGGCATGGTCGGAGCTGTGCACGGTGTAGGCGTCTTCCGAAAAGCAGAACGTCAGTCCGGCTTTCTGGAGGCGCACGCCGAGCTCGACGTCCTCGGACCGCCGCAGCGACAGGTCGAACCCGCCGACCGACAGGTAGTGGGCGCGCCGCATCGAGACGTTGCCGGTGAACAGGTCCGTCCCCTGCGGCTGCGCCCGTCCGGTCCGCACATCGTCCGCAAAACGATCCAGGAGCGAGGCGTGGAATCGTTCGTGGAGCGGCAGCGGCGACGTCGAGTCGCGGCGGATTCGGCCGATCACCACCTGGCGCGAGCCCTGGTGATGATGTGCGAGATGCGCCGCGAGAAAATGCGGCGGCAGCTGCATGTCGTCGTCGATGATGACCAGGATCTCGCCGGTGGCTTCGACAACGCCCCGGTGGCGCGCCGCCGCGGCGCCGC
>JBDTSX010000164.1:0-8755 GCA_039930925.1 Acidobacteriota bacterium
GCAGCGCTACGACGACGATGTGCGGACCGACAGTCCGGTGCTGCCGGTGGATCGGTGGCGCCAGGTGTTGCAGGAGACCGGCTTCGCTGAGGTGGCCGTGCTCCCGGAACCCGGATCGCCGGCTGAAGCGCTGAACCAGCACGTGTTCCTCGCGCGTGAAGCCGCGGGTCCTGAAGCGGCGGCGCGGGTCGTGGTGTCGATCGCCCGCGGGGCTGCCACCGGCGTGCCGGAGGACGTGTCCGACGCGTCGGACGATCTCCTGCGCAGCCTGGAGGAGGCGCTGCCGGAGCAGCAGCACGAACTGCTGGTCGGTCACGTCCGCACCCAGGTGGCCCGGGTGCTGCGGCTCGGGGAGGCCGCCACCATCGATCGCCGCCACCGCCTGATGGATCTCGGGTTGGATTCGCTGATGGCGGTGGAGCTTCGCGGGCTGCTCGAACGCGGCCTGCGGTTGACCACGCTCAGCGTCACGCTGGTGTTTGACTACCCCACGATCGAGGAGATCGCCGCCTATTTGATGCGCGGCCACTTCAATGGCCGGGACCTGGCACCGAGCGGCGCCGAGCGGCTGCCGCCGACCGATACCACCGGCGCGGACGCCGCGGCACGGGTTGCCGACTTGTCGGACGACGCCGTGGAGGCGCTCTTGATCGAGAGCCTCAAACAGCTGTGAACATTACTGCGCCGCGCCCGAGTGTGGACGCCGACCGCGGCGGCCGAACGCAACGATCAAGTCGGAGACTGTGATGACGAGCCCTACGCCGGCCCCTGAGCTGTCGCCCCTCAAACGCGCCTTTGTCGCGCTCGAGGAGATGAAGGCGAAACTCGAGGCTGCCGAACGACGACGCAACGAGCCGATCGCGATTATCGGGATGGGGTGCCGGTTCCCCGCGGGAGCCAACAGTCCGGAGCAATTCTGGGAATTGCTGCGGAGCGGCGTGAGCGCGGTCGCCGAAATTCCGATGAGCCGCTGGGACGTCGATGCGTACTACGATCCGGATCCCGATGCGCTCGGCAAAATGTACACCCGGTGGGCCGGGCTGCTCGATCAGGTCGACCAGTTCGAGCCTCAGTTCTTCGGGATTTCGCCGCGCGAAGCGGTCCGGATGGATCCACAGCAGCGGCTCGTGCTCGAGGTCGCGTGGGAGGCCCTCGAAGCCGCGGCGCAACCTCCCGACAAGCTGCAGAACTCCAGCACCGGGGTGTTCCTCGGCCTGTGTACCTCGGACTATGCCAACCTGCAGGCGAACTCGCCTTCCGCCTCCGAACCGGACGCGTATACGCTCTCCGGCCTGGCCCACAGCATCGCGGCCGGCCGTCTCTCCTACGTGCTCGGCCTGCACGGTCCCAGCGTCGCGATCGACACCGCCTGTTCGTCGGCGCTCGTCGCGGTCCACCTGGCCTGCCAGAGTCTGCGCGCCGAAGATTGCCGGATGGCGCTCGCCGGCGGCGTCCACCTGATCCTGTCGCCGGAAAACAGCGTGAGCTTCTCGCGGCTTCGGATGCTGGCCGGCGATGGGCGCTGCAAGACCTTCGACGCCCGCGCCGATGGATTCGTCGAGGGCGAGGGATGCGGCGTCGTGGTCCTGAAGCGCCTGTCCGATGCGCTGGCCGACCAGGACCGGATCGTCGGCGTCATCCGTGGATCAGCCGTCAACCATGACGGCCCGAGCAGCGGACTGACCGCGCCCAACGGGCCCGCGCAGGAGGCGGTGATGCGGACGGCGCTCTCGAGGGCCGGGCTGACGGGAAGCGAGATCGATTACGTCGAGGCGCATGGCACCGGCACGTCGCTCGGCGATCCGATCGAGCTGCAGGCCCTTGGGGCAGCGCTTGGAGGAGGCCGGCCGGCGGATCGTCCCCTGCTCGTCGGCTCCGTGAAGACGAATCTCGGACACCTGCAGGCCGCTGCCGGGCTCGCCGGACTGGTCAAGATTCTCCTGTCGCTCGAGCGCGAAGAACTGCCCGCGCATCTCCATTTCGCGACCCCCAATCCGTATGTCCCCTGGGACCGGCTCCCGCTGAGAGTCCTCACCGAGCGCGTCCCGTGGCGCGCCGGTTCCCGGCCGCGCATCGCCGGAATCAGCGCCTTCGGGTTCAGCGGGACGAATGCGCACCTGATCGTCGCGGAAGCGCCGCCCGTGATCCGGATCGACGCGGAGCGCGAGCGGCCCCTGCACGTGCTGACCCTGTCCGCCCGAAGCGCGCCGATCCTGGTCGCGTTGGCCAGCCGCTGGCGCGACCAGCTCCGAGCCGCGGCTGATGCCGACCTGCCCGACCTTTGCTTCACGGCGAATGCCGGCCGTGCGCACCTGCCTCACCGGGTGGCGATGACCGTGGCGTCGCTCGATGACGCGGTGGACCAGCTCGGCTCGATCGTGGATGGCCCGCCCTCAGTGCGCCTCGCACGCGGTCACCTGGCATCGTCGGACCGGCAGCAAATCGCATTTCTCTTCACCGGCCAGGGCTCTCAGCGCGTCGGCATGGGCCGGCAGCTCTACGAGACGCAGCCGACATTCCGCGCTGCCCTCGACCGCTGCGACGCGATGTTGCGCAGTCACCTCGAGCGGCCGCTGCTCTCGGTGCTGTATCCGGAGCGGGCAGACGACCGGACGATCGACGAGACCTCCTACACTCAGCCGGCGCTTTTTGCGATCGAGTACGCGCTCGCGGAAATGTGGCGATCGTGGGGGGTGGTGCCGGGTGCGGTCCTCGGCCACAGCGTCGGCGAGTACGTCGCGGCCACGCTGGCGGGTGTATTCGATCTCGAGCAGGCGCTCACCCTCGTGGCTGCACGCGGCCGCCTGATGCAGTCGTTGCCTGCGGGCGGCGCCATGGCGGCGGTCCTGGCCGACGAATCGACGGTGCGGGCGGCGGTCGCCGCGCAGCGGGGGGGAGTCGGCATCGCGGCGGTGAACGGCCCGGGAAACGTGGTGATCTCGGGCGGAGCCGACGCGGTGACGGCGGTGATCGAGCAACTCGAATCCACCGGAGTGGTGACGGAACGGCTGACTGTCTCCCATGCCTTCCACTCGTCGTTGATGGATCCGATTCTCGACGACTTCGAACGCGCGGCTGCCGCGGCCCGTCCGTCCGCCGCGACGATCCTGCTCATCTCGAACCTGACCGGCAAGCCGGTGCGGCGCGAGGTCGCCGAGGCCGGATACTGGCGGCGGCATCTTCGGGAGCCGGTCCTGTTCGCGTCAGGCATCGCGTCGTTGTACGAGCAGGGCTACCGGACCTTCGTCGAGATCGGGCCTCGCCCGACCCTGTGCGGCATGGGTCAGCGATCGACCGGCGCGACCGATGCCGCCTGGCTTCCCTCCCTCCGGCCCGGCCGCGAGGACTGGGTGCAGGTGCTGGATGCGCTCCGCCAGCTGTACGTGCGCGGGGCGGCGATCGACTGGAACGGATTCGATCGTGACTATCCGCGCCGCAAGCGGCTGGCCCCGACGTATCCCTTTGATCGCGCTCGCTACTGGATACCGGAGGATGCCGAGCTGCAGACGCGGCTGCGAGCGCAGCCGGCCGGCGGCCATCCGTTGCTCGGCGCTGCCGTGCGCACCGCCTTGGGACCGGTCATCTTCGAGAGCATCATCAGCATCACCGGGGTCCCGTTCCTCGCGGATCACCAGAAGCAGGGCCACGCCCTCTTTCCCGCAACCGCGTATCTTGAAATGGGAATTGCCGCGGCGCAGGAGGCGCTCGGAGTCGGCGACTATGTCTTCGAGGATCTTGTCATCAGCGAGCCGCTCGCGCTCGGCGCCGAGCCAGTGACGGTCCAGGTGATCGTGTCTCCTGCGGCGGGCGGGACGTCGGAGGTTCGATTCTACAGCCGGCCCGGGACGCACCCCGGAGCCGACCGGTGGCGCACGCACGCGACTGGAACGGCGCGCGCGGCTGCAACGGAACCAGCAACCGGGGCCGGGTCACTCGAGGATGTCCGGGCACGATGCGTGTCGCCGATGCCGGTCGACGAGTTTTATGCGGCGCTGCTTGAGGCGGGGCACTTCTGGGGACCGGCATTCCGGGGCGTGTCGGCGTTGTGGGCCGGCGAAGGGGAAGCGCTCGCGCGGATCGAGCTGCCCGCACTGGTGCGCGACCAAGCTGCCTCGTATCGCATGCATCCCGTGCTGCTCGATTCGGCGATGCAGATCATGGGTGCGGCGGTGCCCGAAACCTTGCGGCTCACCCTGACGCACGAAACGTTCTTGCCGGTGAGTCTCGGACGATATCGCATCTATGCTGACGGGCGCGCGGGCGGCTGGAGTCACGTGCGGCTGCGGGATCTCGACGCCGACGGCTTCGTCGCGGACGTCCGGCTTTACGATGATGACGGTCGGCTGGTGGCAGAGCTCGTCGACATCTACAACCGGCGGATGCCCGTGGACGCGCGAAGCGGGACCGCACCGACCATGTGCGAAGTCGCGTGGCGGCTGAAGTCGCGCGTGGCCCCCGCGGGCGCCGCGGTGAAGACCGACGGCACCTGGCTCATCGTCGGTCAACCGGGCCCGATCGCCACCGGGCTGGTGCGCCGGTTCACGGACCAGGGCGTGCGCGCGATCGTCGTCGAGACGGCGGGACGGTACGAGCCGCTGGATGACCAGGCGCACAGCGCCGTTGACGCGTTCAACGCGGAGCACTTCGTACGCCTGCTGCACCAGCTGCGCGCGGTCCAGCACTTCCGAATCGAAGGGGCGGTGCACCTCGCGAGCGCCGGCGACGCGGCGGGAGAACCTGACACCGGATCGGTCGAGAGATCAGTCCGCGCCGAGTGTGCCGCGCTGCTGCACTTGATTCAGGCGCTCGGCGGCGAGGAGCGGCCGGACACGCAGCGCCTCTGTCTCGTCACGTGCGGCGCCGTCGCCGTCGCTGACATCGCCGCGGGTGTCGCGGTGGCGCAGACCCCGCTGTGGGGGCTGATGAGGACTGCGGCGATCGAACATGCGGAGCTGCGATGCACCTCTGTCGATCTCGATCCGCATGATCCGGAGGACGACCTCGATCGGCTGAGCGCCGAGATCCTGTCGCCCGACCGGGAGCATCAGATCGCGTTCCGCGGCGGACTGCGCTACGCCGCCCGCCTGTCCCGACTCGACGGGGCGTTGGCGGCTCCCGGCGATCAGCGCGCGCGCCCCGTGACACTCGAGATCGGCGAGCGCGGCACGCTCGATCGACTGGCGCTCATGCCGGCAACGCGCAGGGCTCCGGAAGCGGGCGAGATCGAGGTGCGGGTCGCGGCAGCCGGTCTCAACTTCCGGGATGTGTTGAACGCCCTCGGGATGTACGCCGGCGAGGCTGGTCCGATGGGGCAGGAATGCGTCGGCACGGTCGTGTCGGTGGGCGCTGGTGTCGAGCACCTGAAGGTGGGCGAGGAGGTGATGGGCATGGCGTCCCGGACCTTCAGCAGCTACGTCACCGGGTCCGCTGCCGGATTCGTCGTCAAGCCGGCCAACCTCGACATCGAGGATGCGGCGACGATTCCCGTCGCATTTCTGACCGCCGAGTTCGGGCTCAACCGACTGGCCCGCATGGCTGCCGGCGAGCGCGTGTTGATTCACGCCGCGGCCGGCGGCGTGGGTCTCGCGGCCGTGCAACTCGCGCAACGTGCGGGGGCTGAAATCTTTGCCACGGCAGGCAGCCCGGAAAAGCACGCATATTTGCAGTCGCTCGGCGTCCGGCATGTCATGAGCTCCCGCTCGCTGGATTTTGCTGCGCAGATCCAAGAACTCACCGGGGGAGCCGGTGTCGAGATCGTGCTGAATTCGCTGGCCGGCGAGTTCATCGAGAAGAGTTTGTCGGTCGTCAAGCACGGGGGACGCTTCGTCGAGATCGGCCGCGCCGGGATCTGGACCGCGGCGGAAATGGCTGCGGTCCGGCCGGACGTCGAGTACTTCCCCATGCTCACGCACGATGACATCGCCGCGATTCAGCCGGTGCTGGCGGTACTGGCCGGGGCGTTCAGCAGAGGCGAGCTGAAACCGTTGCGCCGGGTTTCGTACTCGATCCACAACGCGGTGGACGCGTTCCGTTACATGGCCCAGGCAAAGCACATCGGCAAGATCGTGTTGACGCTGGAGAATCCAACGGCCTCTCGGGATCGGCCGCCGCTGGCATCGGAAGCCACGTATCTGATCACCGGCGGACTCGGGGCGCTCGGGCTGCATGTCGCGCAGTGGATGGTAGAGGCCGGTGCGCGCCATCTGGTGCTCGCCGGACGCAGCGTGACAGACGCGCAGGCCGGCGAAACGGTCGCAAGGCTCGAGGCGGCCGGCGCGGAGGTGCGCATCGAGCGGGCGGATGTGTCCTCGTCGGCGGACGTCAGGCGGCTGATCGACGGGATCAGCGGGCGGATGCCGCCGCTGCGGGGGGTCGTGCACGCCGCCGGGGCGCTCGACGACGGAACGCTGCTGCACCAGACCTGGCCGCGATTCGACCGGATGCTCGGCGCCAAGGCACGCGGCGCGTGGAACCTGCACGAGCACACACGGACCGCGCCGTTGGACTTTTTCGTGATGTTCTCGTCCATGGTGTCGGTACTCGGCGGGCCGGGCCAGGGCATCTACGCTGCGGCGAGTGCGTTTCTCGACGGCCTGGCGCATCATCGGCATCACCTCGGACTGCCGGCGCTGACGATTGACTGGGGTGCGTGGGGGGGCGGCGGCATGGCCGGTCGGGTCACCGATCGCGATCGGGCGCGATGGACGGAGCTTGGCCACGGACTGATCGCTCCGGATCAAGGCGTCGCCATTCTCGGCCGCCTGCTTGCGCACGCGCCGCCGCGTCCTCAGGTTGCCGTCCTGCCCATCGACTGGGCCACTTTGCTCGGGCAATTCCCACCGGGAGGGGAGCCGCCCTTCCTGGCTGAATTCGTTCAACGGCAGCCCGCCCGCGCTGTGCCTTCCATTCCCGCCGGGCGCAACCTGTTGCAGGATCTCGAAGCGCTCGCGCCGTCGGGCCGCCGCGCTGCGGTGCTTGGGTTCGTTCGCGGCGCAGCCCTGAACGTACTGGGTCTCGAGGCCGCCAGCGAGATCGACCCGCGGCAGCCGCTGCGTGACTTTGGTCTCGACTCGCTGATGGCGGTGGAACTGCGCAACGTTCTGGCCGGAGCGGTTGGCCGGACATTGCCGGCTACGCTGCTCTTCAAGCATCCGACGATTGAGGCGTTGGCGGGCTTCCTGATCGAGGCGGCGGGCCTCTCGGTGGCGGCCGTGGAGACGGTGGCGGTGCCGGACGCGGACGTTGCCGCGGTCGGAGCGCTCGACAACGACGATGTCAGGAAGTTGCTCGCCGAGGAGCTCGCGGCGCTGTCGTCGACTGACTGGAGTGGAAGCGGCTAGAGCCGATCGCGTCGCGCACAACCGCCGCAGGCTCGCCGGGCTTCCGTGCCTGCCGGCCGGCATTCAACTCACGCTGTCCCGTAAAAGATGATCACCACGACCACCATGTCCCCGGTGCCGGCCACGGAAAGTCGTCTGCACTCGCTGGATGCGCTGCGGGGCATGGCGTTGCTCGCCGGCGTGGTGTTGCACGCCTCGATGTCCTTCATGCCCGGGCTGGGGGCCGCAGGTTGGCCCCTTGCCGACCTCTCGACGAGCCTCGCCCTGGCCGTGCTGTTCTTCGTCATCCACCTCGGTCGGATGACGACGTTCTTCCTGCTTTCAGGATTCCTCGGCCGCCTGCTGCTCCAGCGCGAAGGAATCCGGTCCTTCGTGCGCAATCGGAGCAAGCGAGTGCTGCTCCCGCTGGTCGTCGGCTGGATCATCCTGTACCCGTTGACCGTTACCGTGATGCTCTGGGGCGGCGCCCATTCTCAGCGCGGCAGGCTCCGGCTGGGCGGCAACATGTTCTCGCTGATCCATCTCTGGTTCCTCTACGTACTCGTCGGCATGTATGCGGCGGTGCTGCTGGCGCACTGGTGCTTCGAGCGTCGCCTGGACCAGGACGGCCGGCTCCGAGCGCGCGTCGACGGCTGGGTGGCCGCGATCGCGAGCAGGAGCTGGGCGCCGGTCGTCTTTGCCGCCCCACTGTTCGTGGCGCTCTATTTCCGTCCACAGTGGAACCCATGGTTTGGCATTCCGACGCCGCGCGGTCTCGTGCCGAACGTCCCCGCGCTGGTCGGGTATGGGACGGCCTTCGTTCTCGGGTGGCTTCTGCACCGGACACGAGATCCCCTGCAGGCGTGGGAGCGGCGATGGGCTTTCCACCTCGCGAGCGCTACGGCGTTCACTCTGGCCTGCCTGCTCCTGGTCGGCGTGGCGCCGACCTTTGCCGCGGCGGCAGCAGGACCGCGCCGGCTCCTGTATGCCCTCTGCTACGGTCTGGGGGTCTGGAACTGGACTCTCGGCATCGTGGGGCTTTCTCTGAAATACTTCGCGACCGCGAGCCCGTTCCGCCGTTACGTGGCGGACGCCTCGTACTGGGTTTACCTGGTGCACTTGCCGGTGTTGCTGGTCCTGCAGGCCCTGCTGCAGAACGACCCGCGGCCCTGGACGATCAAATTTCCGCTCGTGCTGGCCACCGCGCTGATCCTGACGTTCGCGAGCTATCACTACCTGGTCCGCTTCACCGCCCTCGGTGTCGTGCTGAACGGCCGGAGGCACGTGCGCAGCGCCCGGGGCAGTGACTCTCCCGTGACCGTGCCGCACTCCAATGGCTGACGCACCCGGTTCCCCACCCGCGCTTTCCGCCGAGCAGCAGGCACTGGTTGCGCTGCGCCGGTTGCGCGCCCGTGTCGACGAGCTCGAGGCCGCCC
>JBDTSX010000165.1:0-8636 GCA_039930925.1 Acidobacteriota bacterium
CGCCTTCGGATCGGCGGTCATCCGTTTCACCTGCCTGGCGAGCATCGCGGGACTGCTCAACTCGCCTGCCGCCGCGGCGCGGCGCAGCTCGTCGTCGGGAATCGAGGACCACAGGAAGAAGCTCATCCTGCTGGCCATCTCCCATCCATTGAGCGGCTGCTCGGGGCCGCGGGCGACCGTTTCGACGCGATAGAGGAACGCCGGGGAGACGAGGATGCGCGTCAGCAGCGCCCGGACGGCCGCCTCGTGATCGAGGCGATTGACGGTGCGCGCCTTCTGATAGAAGGCGCGCAGGTTGGTCTTCTCGGCCGCCGTCAGCGGCCGGCGCCAGGCGCGGCTGGCAAAGGCGAGCGCGTCGGCGGTGTGACCCGGCTCGGCGGCGGCCTGCGCGCGCCGCACGGCGTCGTAGTGCGCGCGCAGCGACGTGACATACGGGCGGACCGCGACCGGCAGGGTCGCAATCGTGGCCGGATCCATCTCCGCGATCTTGCGCCCCTGAAGCTTCAGGCCGAAGTGATCGTCGAGCATGCCGAGGTAGGCGTCGTGATAGGGCCACGAACCGAACAGATCGTCCCAGGCCTGGTTCAGCCGTGCGCGATCGGGACCGTCCACCAGGTTCTCGGTGAAGAAGCGATCGTTCCGCTGGTACTTCACCTTCAGCACGAAGGCATCGTGCTCGGGGCTGTTGTAGGTATTGTCGAACGGCGGGGGGACGGGATCCTTGTCGGCCGGATTGGCTTCGCCGTGCGAGTTCGGCGGCAGCAGCGCCACGTATTCGTCCATTCCAGCGCGGAAGGTCTCGTAGCCGACGCTCTTCGAATCGCCGAGGATGATCCGCTGGGCGGCGTCGCGCGAGGAGCCTTCGGCGCGGTCCGAGATCATCAGGCGCACGACGGCGTTGCGGTCGGCGCCGAGCTCCGCGTCCGCCTGAAGCTCGAGGAGGGTGCCCCCCGCGGGGACGTCGAGCGTGAACGACACGGTTCCCGTGGTGGCGAAATCGTCGGGGCCGATCGCGCTGCCATCCGGACTCGTCCCGAACCCGAGCGTGGCCACGACATCGGCCGGCAGCACCGAACGCAGCGGCTGTGTCGAGAGCACCGGGCCGGCGGCGCCTCGTCCGGGACCGGCGCCTGCCGCAACGACGGCGCCCGGTGCGCCCCGGCCCGGCCCGGCGGCGGCGCGCGTCACGACGCGCGCATTTCGCCAGAGGACCACCGGCTTCACCGCCGGCATCGGGTTGATGTTGGTGAAGCCCAGAAAGACCTTGGCGGGACCGGGCGTCGGCGGACCGCCGCGGCGGCCGGCGCTCCTGCCGACACCATACGTATAGTGGTGCGCCGATTCGGCCTTGAGCGTCGTGTCGTCGAAGGTCAGCGGACTTTCGTCGCCGGCTCCTCCGGCGGCCAGGTCGCCGCGGGCAAAAAACCAGCTCGGCCACGTGGTCAGCGACTTGTAGATCGCCTCGCAGCCGGCGCGAGCCGCGACGAGCGACCCCTTGGCGTCCGCGCCGGGTGCGGGCAGCTTCGTCCAGCGATCCAGCGTTTCGCGAATCGGGTATCCGGCGTTCGGTTTGTTGACGACGGACCAGATGTGCTCCGCGAAGCGGCCCGTAATCCCTTCCTGGGCGGCGAGGCCGCGCAGGGTCGCGCCGGGATCGCCGAGTGCGGCGCGGTGCTTGTAATACCAGGCGATGTAGAACGCCTTGCCGTATCGCTCGAGCCCGAACGGCCCCCCGCCCTCACCCGACACGACGCGAAAGCCCTTGCTCGCGTAGAGATCGTCGATCCGGTTCAGCGCCGAGAGCTCCAGGCCGGTCTTGCCGGCGTCCGCGTAGAACTCCAGCGGGCCGGCTCCGAGAATCGCATGGTCGGCCACCGCCTTCGCGCCTTCCAGATACCGCTCGACGCTGGTGTCCTCCATGAACTGCACGTCGCCGAAGTTCGTGAATCCCTCGCCGCCGACCGAGTCGCTCGACGCATCGACGCCGACCGGGACGTCGATGCCGGTCAGGTCGTGAATGGCGTAGGCGTACTCGGCGCTCGTCAGGCGCCTGACGGTCACGCGCCCAGGATCGCCGGCGAATTCGACCTCGTGGGCCTTGAGCGCCGCCTTGACCCACAACGCGGTTGCGGCGCGTTCTTCATCGGTCGGGAAGAGCGTCGCCTTGTCGGGAGGCGGCATCTCCCGCTTCTCCAGCATCTCGACGACCTTCTCCCAGTCCGACGAGTAGCGGCCGACCGACGACTGCGCGGATTGTTTGAGGAGCCGTTCGATGCTGACATCACCGCGGTGCTTGGCGCCGCCGTGGCATTCGAAACAGTATTTCTGGAACGTGGCGGGAGGTGCAGGGGATGCGGCGCTCGCGCGGCGGGCCACGGGCGCCTGGGCCGACATCAGCGCCGCTGCCGCCGATACGAAGGCAAAGCACAACCCCAGCCGTTTCATAAACCTCCGGGTCCCGAGAAGAGCGCTGCGGATTGTACCAGCTTTGCCGTGCCGACGTCCGCTGCCGCGCCCTGCACGCCCTCGAAATCCCAGCCGGGACGCCGACCCGCGCGCCCACCCGACACGCACCGACCCGCAACACCACCGACCCGCGCACTTGACCTGAGCCGCGCCTTGCCGCACACTGCGCACCCGGTTCCGCGAGTCACCCGGTGGAACGGCGGATCAGGCGTGTCGGCCGGCAGGTTGTTCGTTTGACCTTTGGCCAACGTTGTCTCTAGAGTCGGCTCAACGGTCGGTGACGCCCGGCTTGACCCGTACGTGGCGTCCGGCTTCAACCAGCCGTGGCGCCCGGCTCGGCCCGTACGTGGCGTCCGGCTTCAGCCGGACGATTCCCGCGCGCTGTCGACCGTGACGCCGACAACGCGCCGAGTGCGGAGGCCCATGGAAGCTCCTGTCTATCGTTATCTGCGCGGCTACTCGCTCGATCCCGGGTTCTCGACCCGGCTCGACACGGCCGGCATCAATGAAGTCGTCTACGCCGTGCCGTTCGAGCGGGTGCAGCCGGGCCCGATCGGTGAATACCTCGACGTCATCGACGTCGATCCGGCGAGCGGATGCTGGTACGAGCCGGTGGACCTGGCCGATGAACAGGTCGCGTCGCAGCGGGGGCTGCCGCCAAGCGAAGGCAATCCGCAATTCCACCAGCAGTTCGTCTACGCGGTGGCGATGAAGACAATTCGCCATTTCGAGCAGGCGCTTGGACGGAAGATTGTCTGGTACCCGCGGATCCTGCCGCCGAAGCCCGACCGGGATCATCCCGGAGAGACCCAGTGGTCGCGCGAGTACGTCCAGCACCTGCGGATCTATCCGCACGCGATTCGCGACACCAACGCCTACTACGATCCGGACAAGGCAGCGCTGCTCTTCGGCTACTTCACGGCCGCCGACCAATCCCAGGGTTCGAACTATCCCGGGGGCCTGGTCTTCACCTGCCTCAGCCCGGACATCGTGGCCCACGAGACCACCCACGCGATCCTGGACTCGATCCATCACCGCTACCTCGAAGACACCAATGCCGACGTGGCCGCCTTCCACGAAGGCTTCGCCGACATCGTCGCGCTGCTGCAGCGGTTCACCTTCCGCGAGCTGGTCGAAGATCGGCTCTATGCCGCGAGCGGCCGGATCGATCGCCAGCCCTTCGTGCTGGGCGAGCTGGCCACGCAGTTCGGCGAGGCGCTTCGCGGGAACCGCGGTGCGCTGCGAAGCATGATCGGCACGGTCGACGAACACGGCCACTGGCAGCCGCTGCTGCCGAGCCCGTCCGACTACGTGACCCACGTCGAAGCGCACGATCGCGGCGCCGTCCTGGTCGCGACCATCTTCGACGCGTTCCAGCGCATCTACGTCCACCGCACCCGCGACCTGCTGCGCATTGCCACGAATGGGACCGGGATTCTGCCCGAGGGCAGCATCAGCCGCGACCTCGTCGCACGCCTGGCCGGGGAAGCGGGCGCGATCGCCGAGCACCTGCTGTCGATCTGCATCCGGGCGCTCGACTACTCGCCGCCGAACGACATCACCTTCGGAGACTACCTGCGCGCGCTGATCACCGCCGACCGCGACATCGCGCCCGAGGATGAAACCGGGTATCGCGTCGCGCTGATCGAAGCCTGTCGCGCCCGCGGGATCTTTCCGGACCGGGTCAACACGCTCTCGATCGAGAGCCTGGCCTGGCAGCGGCCGCAATTCACGGTCAAGGAAGACACGGCGGTGAGCTGGATTGCCGATCGCATGAAGCCGCACATTCGCGAGCTGGTCGAAACCACCGATCGCCTCGCGCTGGCCGAGCGCTCGCGAGCGGCGCAGGCGCAGCTCAACGTCCTGCTGATGGGCAAAGAACGCGTCCTCGGCGACCAGGACTGGGACCGATTCCTGAACAAGCTCGGACTGACCTCGCGACCGATCTCGGAGCTGTTTGGCAAGGACACCGCCGTCGTGCACCTCCTGTCGGAGAACGGCCCGCCGGACAAGGTCGTGCCGCCGATTGAAGTGCACACGCTGCGGCCGGCGTTCCGGGCCGGGCGCGAAGGCCGGCAGATCGAGCAGGTCGTGATCACGTTGACGCAGCGTGTCTCGGCGGAGATCGGGTCGCCGACGGCGCCCAAGCGCATGGTCTTTCGCGGCGGCTCCTCGCTGATCTTGAGTCTCGGCAGTCTCAACACCGTTCAGTACGCGATCCTGAAGAACATCACCAGCTACGACCGTTTCCGCGCGCAGGCCGCCTATCTGAATGGGGAGACGGCCGCCCCGCCGCAGGCGCTGTCGACGTACGAAGACGACGACCGCGACCCTCGGCTCAGGTTCAACCGCCTGCATCGCTCCTGAGTGGTCCACATGAGTCCAGTAACAGCGACCATCCGCATGTATCGCCTCGACGAGCTTGGCGACTGCTTCCTGCTGACGTTCGTGTCTGGCGCATCGACCACGCGCATGCTGATCGACTGCGGCTCCTTCCGGAATGGGGGCCCTTCAGTCACGCGGCTGAAAGCGATCGCCGCCTCGATCAAGAGCGAGCTGGCCGGCCTCCCGCTCGACGTCGTGGTCGGCACCCATCAGCACAACGATCACCTCAGCGGCTTCGTCCACTGCGAGGACGTGTTCCGTGAGATCGGCGTCGAGCAGGTCTGGCTCTCGTGGCTGGACGACCCGAGCGACGCCACGGCGAAGGCGATCGGCCGGGACTACCACAACCTGAAGGTGCAGGTCGCCGCCGCGCGCGACGCGCTGCATGCCAGCCTGAAACGAAGCCGCGCCGTCCGGCCGAAGGCGACCCACACCGTCGAGGCGATGTCCGACGTTCTCGGATTCTTCGGCGCGGCGGAACCCGGCACGCCGCCGGAGCTCCCGGCCGACGCGGTCGCGATCCTCAAGACTCTCGGCAGCCGGCCGCCGCTGTACCTGCAACCAGGCCACAGCTTCGACCTGCCCGGGCTGCCGGCGGGCGCCGTCCGGGTGCACGTCCTCGGCCCCCCGCGCGATCACGATCTGCTCTTCCGCAAAGATCCCCGCAGTGGCGAGAGCTACGATCCCTCGCTGGTCGCCGCCGGCGCCCTGTCGACCAGGTTTCTCGCCGCGGCCGCGAAGAGCACCCCCACATCGCGCGAGGAAGAGCACTATCCGTTCAATGACCAGTACAAGATGGCCGAGCCGACCAGGGGGCCCGGCGCCCTCCACCAGGTCGAACGGCGCTACCGCAACCGCGAGGCGGCGTGGCGCACGATCGACGACGACTGGATGGAACAGGGAGAAACCCTGGCGCTCTATCTGGACACCTTTACGAACAACTCCAGCCTGGTGCTGGCGCTCGAGCTGGTGGAGAGCCGCAAGGTGTTGTTGTTCGTGGCCGATGCGCAGACCGGCAACTGGGTCAGCTGGAAGACTGTGCAGTGGGAACAGCCGGGCGTCACCACCGACGATCTGCTCGCGCGGAGCGTGTTCTACAAAGTCGGCCACCATGCGAGCCACAATGCAACGCTCGTCGAGCTGTTCGAGAAAATGAACCACCCGGATCTCGTGGCGCTGATTCCGGTCCACAAGAAGGATCCCAACATTACGAAGCCGATCAGCCCCTGGAAGATGCCGGCGAAAAACCTCTTCACGCACCTGGTGACGAAGACCGATCACCGGGTCCTGCAGATGGACAACGTGAACCCGCCGGAATGCGACCCGGCGGCGGAGCCGGCGAAAGCCGCCTGGAAGCGCGCCGGGGTGGCGCCGCGCATCACGCCGCTGTCGATCGAGCTGGACATCGTGGGCTGACGTCCTCGCTCAGTCCGGGTACTCCTTGGCGCTCTCCGGCAGGGTCAGCACGACCTTCCGTGGCGGCACCTTCCGCCACAGGCCGTCGATTTCGTCGGTCCCGCTCGACAGCGGCAGGGGGACCTGCCCGCCGTCGCTGACCGATCGATAGAGGCCGGACACGATCTCGAGGCCGTGATACGCGCGCTCGAACCGCAGCGGATGCGGCCGGTTCTCGTCGTCGAGCCAGTCCGCCATCTCGTTCACGTAAGGCGCCATATCGTGGTCGTAGTCCATGCCGCCGGGGCCGGACTCGACGCCGTCGCGCGTCACCGCGCGCCAGCCGCTCCCGGTGTGGACTTCGGCGTACCCCTCGGTGCCCTGGGCGCCGATGCGGCACTTGCGCCACCAGTACGGCACCTCGGCCACGTCCGGCGCGCCGGCGCCGCAATCGTAGAGGCCGCGCACCCCGTTCCGGAAGTGCACCACCCCGGCGACATAGTCCGGCGACGCATGCTGATCGGTCAATTTGCCGCGGCCGGCGGCCTGTGCCATCACCCACTCGGCCGGCTCGTAGTCGTTGAACCACGAGGTGTACTCCACGAGATGGCTGAGCATGTGCCCCGCCCACCCCGTCGCGGTGCCATAGACGGTGTAGACCTGGCCAATCCGGCCGCTGGCAATGATCGCCTTGACGGTCTGGTAGTGATCGCCGTAGCGGTGCTGATGACTCACGACCGCGTTCACACCCGCGCTCTCGAGCGCCTGCTTGATGGCGCGCCCCTCGGCACTCGTCATCGCCACCGGCTTCTCGAAGGCAATCAGCCTGGCGCCGCACTGGATACCGGCCTCGATGAGCGCCAGACGGACCGTGGGAGGCGTGCAGAAGCAGAAGACGTCCGGCTTCAGCTCCGCCGCCAGCGCGCCGGCATCGGTCCCCGCCGTCGCCGTAGGGAATTTCGCCGCCGCGGCATCCAGCCGCTGCCGATCCCGGCTGCTGATGCCGACCAGCTCGAACCGGGAATTTCCCGCGAACGCCTTGGCATGGTGCACGCCGCGCTTCCCCATGCCCGCGACCACGACCCGGTACGGAGCCCGCATCGTCACTGCGCCTTGTCCCACTCGCGGACTTTTTCGATCACGTAGTCGACTTCGGCCGCGGTCAGTTCCGGATACATCGGCAGACTGACGCAGGTCGCGGCGTTGCGCTCGGCGTGGTCCACGCTGCCGACAATGCGCGCGCCCTTGCCCCAGGGATAGCCGTCCTGGCGGTGGATCGGGATGGAATAGTGGGTCTTGGCGTCGATCCCCTGCGTTACGAGAAAGTCCACCAGTTGATCGCGCTGCGCCGGCCGTGCCGTCTCGACGACATAGAGGTGGAACACGTGGCGGTAGCCGGGCCGCGCGTGCGGCAGCGCCACGTTCACGCCGCCCTGCAGGCCATCCGTATATCGCGCCGCCCAGTGAATGCGCTGATCGTTCCAGGCATGAATGTGCTTCAGCTTCGCGCTGAGGACGCCGGCGTGGATGTCGTCGAGCCGGCTGTTGAACCCGAAGCTGTGGACGTTGCGCTTGTGGGATCCGTGATTGCGCAGCTTCCGGACCGTCGCGTCCATTCCCGAGTCGTTCGTGAGGAGCGCTCCGCCGTCGCCGAACGTCCCGAGGTTCTTCTGGATGATGAAGCTGACCGAGGTCGCGTCGCTGAGCTCCGCGATTCTGAACGTATCGCCGGCGGCGTCGATCGCCTGCGCGTTGTCCTCGATGATGCGGAGCCCGTGCGCATCGGCAATCTTCCTGATCGCCGGCAGGTCGGCGCACTGCCCGTAGAGGTGCACCGGGATGATCGCTTTGGTCTTCGGCGTGATCGCGGCTTCGATCTTTGCGGGATCGATGCACTTGGTGGCCGGGTCGCAGTCGACGAACACCGCGGTGGCGCCGGCAATCCAGATCGCTTCGGCGGTCGCGAAAAACGTATTCGGGTGGGTGATCACCTCGTCGCCGGGCCCGATGCCCATCGCCATCAACGACAACCAGATCGAATCGGTTCCGTTGCCCGTGCCGACGGCGTGCTTGACGCCATGAAACGCCGCCAGCTCCTGCTCGAACTGCTTGAGCATCGGACCCTGGACGTACTCGCCGCTTTCAATCACTCGCTTGAGATTCGCGTCGATCTCCGACTGGATGTTCCGGTACTGCCGCACATGGCCGTAGAACCCGACCTGCATCTTCTCTCCCGACATGATGGCTCTCCTCGACAAGGGCTGTGGAAAGATTCAGTGTACAACACGGTCGCGGCTGTCCGCCGCCGGGTCAGCGCCAGAGCGGCTCGCCGTTCTCGGCCATTGATTCCATCTGGCGGATCACCATGTGGTAATAGGCGCCGTGCGCGC
>JBDTSX010000166.1:0-8570 GCA_039930925.1 Acidobacteriota bacterium
TCACCGACGGGGTCCGCGGCAACATCACCAAGCAGCTCGTGCGCCGTCTTGCGCTCGACGAGGGACGCGCGCCGCAGCTCTACGCGATCGGGATCAAGGAACTGTGGGAGGTGCCGGCGGACCGGGTGGCGCCGGGCACGGTGATGCATACCATGGGCTACCCGCTGCGCCGCGACGAGTTCGGCGGCGGGTTCCTCTACGCGATGCCGGGCGGAGTGCTGTCGGTGGGTTTTGTCGCCGGCCTCGACTACCGCGACCCGATGTTCGATCCGCACGTCACGTTTCAGCACTTCAAGCGTCATCCGCTCGTCGCCGCGCTGCTTCAGGGCGGGCAGATGAGCCGCTACGGCGCCAAGGCCCTCCCCGAGGGGGGCTGGCACACCATTCCGCGGGTTTATGCCGACGGCGTGCTGATCGCCGGCGATGCGGCCGGGTTCCTGAACTCGATGCGCCTCAAGGGCATCCACCTGGCGATGCGCACCGGCATGCTCGCCGCCGAGAGCGCCTTCGACGCCGTGCGTGCCGGGGACGTTTCCGCCGCACGCCTCAAGAGCTACGCTGATGCGATCGATTGCAGCGAGGTGCGCCGCGAGCTCTATCCGGTGCGCAACGTACACCAGAGCTTCAGCTACGGCCTGCTCGCGGGAATCGCCTATTCCGGGTTGTCGCTGGTGACCGGGGGATGGTGGTATCGGGATCCGATGCCCGCACATGCCGGCTACGAGCGGATGTGCACGATCGACGACTACTACCGCGACGGCCGTCCCGATTCCGATTCTCCCGTGCGCCCCGCGAAGATCGATCGACAGCTCACCTTCGATCGCCTGACGAACGTTCACTTCTCAGGGACACGCCACGCCGAGGATCAGCCGTCACACCTGATCGTCCACGACGCGGACATCTGCGCCACTCGCTGCCGAACCGAGTACGGCAACCCGTGCACGCGCTTTTGTCCCGCCAACGTCTACGAGATGGTCGAGGGGCCGGACGGCGCGCGGAGGCTCCAGATCAATCCTTCGAACTGCGTCCACTGCAAGACGTGCGACATCATGGATCCCTATCAGATCATCGACTGGGTCCCGCCGGAAGGCGGCGGAGGGCCGCAGTACGAGGGCATGTGACGTCCGGGGTCCAGGATCCCGACGCGAGACGACGTGGCTGAGCCGAGCCTGAGCCCGGGGGATCGCGCGAAGGCGATGGCCATTGCAGCCGTCGGCTATCCGCTGATCGCCGGGCTGTGCCGCACGTTTCGCTGGCGGGTCGAGGGGGCGGAGCACTGGGACGAAGTGAGGCGCTCAGGGAAGCAGCCGATTCTGGCCGTCTGGCACGGGCGGATCTTCGCCGGGCTTCACTATTTCCGCGACCGCGGTGTGGTGGTCATCACCAGCCGCAATTTCGACGGCGAATGGATCGCGCGGATCCTTCATCGCTTCGGCTTCGGTACCGCGCGCGGCTCGAGCTCGCGCGGAGCGGTGCGCGCCCTGGTCGAGCTCCGGCGCGCGCTCGGCAGCCAGAAGCCGGCAGCCTTCACGCTCGATGGCCCGCGGGGGCCGGCGCGCGTCGCGCAGCCAGGCGCGGTCTGGCTTGCCGGCGCCACGCAGAATCCCCTGCTGCCGTATCACATCGAGGCGAGCCGCTACTGGACGGTGCGCAGCTGGGATCGCACGCAGATTCCCAAGCCCTTCAGCATCGTGGCGATCGCGATCGGCGCGCCGATTCACGTCAACGGCACCACGCCGGCGAGTCTCGCGGACGGACGGGTTCAGCTCGAGGCGGCGCTGAACGGACTCGAACAGCGTGCGCTCGGCATGCTGCGAGAACCATAGGCGTGATCGGTGCGGGCGCAGGCTGGCCGCTGCACGTCGTGACCGCAGACGAGGAAGATGGACCTGTCCTTTGCCTCCGCCGTGGAATCCGACGTTCGGGCGATCGCGGTGCTGCGAACGGCGGTTGCCGATCGCCTGACACGGGACTTCGGGCGTGGGCACTGGTCATCGCCGGTGACCGACCGCGGTGTTCTCCAGAGCCTGCGAGGATCCCGCGTCATCATCGCGCGCAGCGGCGCCGAAATCGTCGGGACGCTGCGTCTCGCCACGAAGAAGCCGTGGGCGATCCATCCCGCGTATTTCACGGCGGTGGCGAAAGCGCTGTACCTGACCGACATGGCCGTCGATCCGCGGCGGCAGCGAACCGGGGTCGGACGCCGGCTGATCGAGGAAGCTGCGGCGATCGGGCGCGCGTGGCCGGCCAGCGCGATTCGCCTCGACGCATATGATGCGGACGCCGGCGCCGGAGAGTTTTACCTGAAGTGCGGCTTCCGCGAGGTCGCCTGGGTGGTGTATCGGGAGACACCCCTGGTGTACTTCGAATTGCTCCTGTGAGTCATCCATGCTCCTGATCACGTCACGCCGTTTCGAAGAGCACGTCACTCCGCCCGGACACCCGGAGCGCATGGAGCGCGCCCGCGTGTTCGACGGCGCCGCCGGGCGCTGGGTCACGCATGGTGGCCGCACGGCGTCCCCCAGGGCAGCGACGCGCCAGGAACTTGGGCGTGTGCACGGCGCCGCCTATTTGAACGAGATCGCGGCGACCGCGGGCCGAGCGGTCATGCTCGACGAGGACACCTTCACGTCGCCGGAGACCTCCGGCATCGCGCTCCTCGCCGCTGGAGCGGCGGTGATGGCGGGTCAACATGCCGTCGAGCATCAGGAGCCGGTGTTTGCACTCGTCCGCCCCCCGGGGCACCATGCGGAGGCCGACCGCGCGATGGGCTTCTGCTTCTACAACAACGTGGCGGTTGCGGCCGCGTCCGCGATCGCCAGCGGTCTCGACCGGGTCGCGATTGTGGACTTCGACGTCCACCATGGCAACGGCACGCAGCACATGTTCTACGACGACCCGCGCGTGCTCTACATCTCGAGCCATCAGTACCCGTTCTATCCCGGCACCGGCGCTGCCGACGAGGTCGGCGCCGGGCCGGGCCGGGGATTCACCGTCAACGTGCCGCTCGAGGCCGGTGCGACGGATGCGGACTACGACCTGGTCTACCGCGACATCGTCGTCCCCGTCCTGGCGAGATTCGCTCCGCAGCTCCTGCTGGTCTCGGCGGGATTTGACGTGCACGAGCGCGACCCTCTGGCCTCGATGCGAGTGAGCACCGACGGGTGTGCGGCGGTGGTGCGTCAGTTGACGGCGGCGGCGCCGGCGGGAGCGATCGCGTTCATCACCGAAGGAGGCTACGACCTGGAGGCGCTGGGGGCCTGTCTGGACGCATCTTTTGCGGCGGCTTCCGGGACGGACCCGATGCCCGTGCCGGACGCATCGGCCCCTTCCGGGCGGGGTGAGCGCGCGCTCGAGCGTGTTCGAGCGGCCCAGGCCTCTTTCTGGCGTGGGATATAATCGTCAGATCGTGCCCGACTACAAGCCCCAGACAGTCGAGAAGAAGTGGCAGGACCGCTGGCGCGACTCGCGCGCGTTCGAGGTGACGGAGGACCACGCCAAGCCCAAGTTCTACTGCCTCGAGATGTTCGCGTACCCGTCAGGCCACGCGCACGTCGGCCACGTCCGCAACTACATGATCGGCGACGTCGTCGCGCGCATGAAGCGCATGCGCGGCTTCAACGTCCTGCACCCGTTCGGCTGGGACGCCTTCGGTCTGCCGGCTGAAAACGCCGCGATCAAGAACGGCACCCACCCCGAAACATGGACGCTCGAGAATATCGCGCACATGAAGGGGCAGCTCCAGCGGATCGGGATCAGCTATGCATGGGAGCGCGAGATCGCCACCTGCCTGCCCGATTACTACCACTGGAACCAGTGGGTCTTCCTGAAGATGCTGGAGCGCGATCTCGCGTACCGGAAGAGCTCGCGCGTGAACTGGTGCCCGAGCTGCAACACCGTGCTCGCCAACGAGCAGGTCGTCGACGGTAAGTGCTGGCGCTGCGGCACCGTGGTCACGACGCGCGAGCTGGAGCAGTGGTTCTTCCGCATTACCCGTTACGCCGACGAGCTGCTGGAAGCGGCCGAGCAGTTGACCGAATGGCCCGACAAGGTTCTGACGATGCAGCGGAACTGGATCGGCAGGTCGGAAGGCGCTCGCGTGAAGTTTGCGCTGACGGCAGACCTCGACTCGATCGACGTCTTCACCACCCGCATCGACACCATCTACGGGGCCAATTTCATCCTGCTGGCGCCCGAGCATCCGCTGGTCCAGGCATGGAGCGAGCAGGCCGGGGGCGAGGCGCTGCGCGGCAACATGCAGCGGTTTCAGGCGCAGGACCGCACCGGACGGATGACCGGTGACATCGAAAAGGAAGGCTTCGACACCGGGCGCACCGCGATCAACCCTTTCACCGGCCAGCCGGTGCCGATTTGGGTCGCGAACTTCGTGCTCGGCGAGTACGGCACCGGCGCCGTCATGGGGGTGCCGGCCCACGATCAGCGGGACTTCGAATTCGCGCGCAAGTACGACCTGCCGGTCACGGTCGTGGTGCAAGGGCCCGGGCCGGACGCGAAGGCCGATGCCGAGGCGATGTCGGAGGCGTACGACGGCCCGGGAACGATGATCGCATCCGGCGAGTTCACCGGCCTGCCGGCATCCGAGGCGATCGCGCGGATGTCGGAGGCGGCGGAGGCGCGCGGGATCGGCGAACGGACGGTGCAGTACCGGCTGAAGGACTGGGGCATCTCGCGTCAGCGTTATTGGGGCACACCGATCCCGGTCATCTACTGCGAGAAGTGCGGCATGGTGCCGGTGCCGTCCGACAGCCTGCCGGTGCTGCTGCCGAAGGTGCAGGAGTTCAGCGGCCGCGGCGATTCGCCGCTCGCGCAGATCGACGAGTTCGTCAACACCACCTGCCCCGAGTGTGGCGGTCCGGCGCGGCGCGAGACCGACACGATGGACACGTTCGTCGACTCCTCGTGGTATTTCTACCGGTTCTGCGATCCGAAGAACGCCGACCTGCCCTTCGATCCGGACACGGTCGGATACTGGGGACCGGTGGACTTCTACAGCGGCGGCGTCGAGCACGCGATCCTCCACCTGATCTACTCCCGCTTCTTCGCGCGCGTCTTCCGCGACCTGGGCATGACCCATTTGAGCGAGCCGTTCACGCGGCTGCTGACCCAGGGGATGGTGCTGAAAGACGGCCAGGTGATGTCCAAGTCGAAGGGCAACGTGGTCGATCCCGACGACATGATCCAGAAGTTCGGCGCCGACGCGCTGCGGCTCTACGTGATGTTCGTCGCCCCGCCGGAGAAAGAAATCGAATGGTCGGATGCGGGGCTCGAAGGCAGCTGGCGCTTCCTGGCGCGCGTGTGGCGGCTGGTCGATCATCTGGCGGAATCGATTGGCGGCCAGGGTATTCCAGCACCGGGAGAGCTCGACCTCGACGATGGCGAGCGCGCGTTGCGGCGAAAGACGCACGACACCATCCGCCGGGTGACCCTGGATCTCGATCCGCGCGTCCATCTCAACACTGCCGTGTCCGGGCTGATGGAGCTCGTCAACGAGCTCTACGCGTTCTGCGGCCGCAACGACAGCCTCCGCGTTGGTCAGGCGGCGGACACTCCCGCCACGGCCGGAACCGTGGTGCGCGCCTCGACGCTGGCGGTCCTGAAGGAGTCGATCGAGGCGCTCGTGCGGATGATCTCGCCGTTCACACCGCACCTGGCGGAGGAACTGTGGGAGATGCTGGGCCACCCCGGCGGCATCGTGGAGGCGGGCTGGCCGTCGTTCAGCGAGGACGTGGCCAAAGCGGACGAACTCATCGTTCCGGTGCAGATCAACGGAAAAGTGCGCGCGCGGCTGACCGTCGCCGCCGGCACGGCCGACGATCAACTGCGCGCGGCAGCGCTCGCCGATCCCCAGATCGTCAAGCACCTGGAAGGCAAGACCGTAAACAAAATCGTGGTCGTGGGCGGGCGGCTGGTGAGTATCGTCGTAAAGTGATGAACATGACACGACGCCGTTTCGTGCAGGGGGCGATCGGGCTCGGTGCGGCGCTCTGTTTGCCGGGCTGCGGCTACTCGCTGTCCGGGCGCGGATCGTTTCTGCCGGCCTACATCCGCGTCATCGGCGTGCCGATGTTCGTCAATGGCACGAGCATCTACGACGTCGAGAAACGGATCACCGATCGGGTGCGCTCGGAGCTGATCGGGCGCGGCAAGTACACCATCAAGGACCAGGCCACCGGTGTGGACGGCTTGATCATCGGCACGATCACCTCGATCTCGACGACCCCCGCCGCGGTCACCGATACGCGGCTGGCGTCCCGCTACGTCTTCACGCTGACCGCGAGCGTCGAGTTCAGGGACGTCAAGGCCAACAAGCTCCTGTGGTCGAACCCGTCCGTCATGTTCCGCGAGGAATACGACGTCACGAGTACCTCGAGCGCCACCGATCCGCAGGCGTTCTTCGGCCAGGACGTCAACGCGCTCGAGCGCATCGCCACCGAATTCGCGCGCAGCATCGTCAGCGCCATCCTCGAGGCGTTCTAGGACAGCCGTGCCGGCCTCCACGCCGCAGGCGCTGCGCAAGCAGGTCAAACAAGGCAAGCTCGATCCCGTCTATTTGATCGTGGGAGACGACGACGCCGAGATGGCGGGTCTCGCGGCGGAGCTGTCGTCGGTGGTCGAAGACGAGCTGCGCGCCTTCAATCTCGAACGGCTGTATGCCGGCGAGAAAATCGCGTCGCCCGCCGCCATCGTCCAGTCCGCGCGGACGCTGCCGATGATGGGCGATCGCCGGATGGTCGTGGTGCTCCGCGCGGAGCGGATACTGAAACCCAAGCGCCGCAGCAAGATCGTCGAGGAGATCGCAGGGCAGGACGACGAGGAGCCCGCCGCCGATACCGATGCGCTCGAGGCGTACGTGCGGGATCCGGAGCCGCGCACCACGCTCGTCCTGGTTGCGGCGGATATCGATCGCAGCAGGCGTCTCTACAAGACCCTGGCAAAGCAGGCCACGATCGTCGAGTGCTATGGCTTGGGAGCGAGCCAGGGCACCCGGCTGGACCTGGCGCAGGCGGCGGCCATGGCGGAGGCCCACGTCAAGCGCGCGGTGGCGGATGCCGGGCAGCAGATCGATCCCGGAGCGTCCCGGCTCATCGCGAGGCGGGCCGGGACCGATATCGCCACGCTCCGCGGCGATCTCGATCGCCTGCTGCTGTACGCGGCGGGGAAGCCGAAGATCGAGCTGAAGGACGTGCAGGAAGTGGTGAGTGGAGAGACGGCCCAGGACGATTGGGCCGTCACGGCCGCGATTCAGCGCGGCAACACCGCCGAAGCGCTTCGACAGCTCGGGCTGGCGCTCGAATCGGGGGGCGTGTCCTTTCAGATCCTCGGGCAGCTCGGCTGGTTCGTCCGCGAGAAACTGCCGATGGCCGACCCGAGGCGCGTGCCGGCTGCGATCGAAGCGCTCTTGCGCACCGACCTCGATCTCAAGAGCTCGATCGGCGACCCGCGGATCCTGCTCGAGCGCCTGGTGATCGAGTTATGCCGTAGCTGATTTCTTGGCGACGCGGCTGGCCAGGCGCGACTTGTAGCGTCCCGCCGTGTTGCGATGAATGAGCTTCTTCTTCGCCATCTTGTCGACCAGCGAGATGGTGCTGTTCAGCGCTTCCTTCACCTTGGCCGGATCGTCCGCGTCGATCGATGCGCGGATGTCGCGGAGCGCGCCGCGGAGGCGGGTGCGGAGCTGACGGTTCTGCTCGCGGCGGCGTTCGTTCTGGCGGTGCGCTTTCAGCGCGGAGTCATGGCTGGCCACTGTTGAGAAATCCTTCTGTATGTCGAGATGGTAGACCGGTTGCGCGTCACTCGCGTCTTCGGCCTTCGAGCCGTTTGGTGACGGTCAGGAGCGTCCTAGCAACAAACCACCGATTGTAGCACACCTAATCCGACCCTTCCTTGATCCGGCGCAGCTGCCGTCGCTCTCGTTTATCAGGCGATCCGGACCCCGGGGCCCGCAGGAACGGCCTGGACAGGCGCGCCATACGGCGCAGCTCGATCTCGTCCTGGGTTGGTGGGGGCGTCAGGTCTTCGTAGAGGGACCGCGCCTCGGCCTTCGCGACGTGCTTCTCGGCGACGCCGTAGACGACCACCCGCTGTTTCCTGCCCATCGGACGACCGATCACGATCTCGTCCCCCGAGCGGATTTCCCGGTGCGATTTTGCCGGCTGCCCGTTCACGTCGACTTTCCCTCCCTTGATCGCCTTCTGCGCCTCGGAGCGGGTCCGGAAGAGGCAGGCGACGTCGAGCCAGATGTCGAGGCGAACCGCGTCCACGCCACTATTCTACGCGCGTCGCGATCGTCCCCGCGCCCCATGGTGGCGACACCACGCGGCGCCGCTCGGCACTGAATTGCCCTGGTGTATCGGCTTGGATATGCTGAGTGGCTGCGCCTGCATCCGGTACTTGTCCCTGGCGGTGCGACGCCCGACGGAGGTCGCTCCGTCGATCCGTGCAGGCGCGTGCCTGGTTTACGTGCTGCCGCTTCGGGACCGAGGAGTGATCTGTCGTGACGTTGTGGGTGCTGCTGTTCGTAGCGGGAGTCTGGGCCGGTGCGCAAAACG
>JBDTSX010000167.1:0-8527 GCA_039930925.1 Acidobacteriota bacterium
TTGTCGCGGAGGTAGTCGAAGCCGAATTCGTTGTTGGTGCCGTAGGTGATGTCGCTGGCGTAAGCGACCTGGCGTTCCTGGTCGTTGAGGTCGTGCTGAATGACGCCGACCGACATCCCGAGGAACCGATAGAGGCGCCCCATCCACTCGGAGTCGCGGCGGGCGAGATAGTCGTTCACCGTGATGACGTGGACGCCCTTGCCCTCGAGCGCATTGAGGTACGCGGGGAGCGTCGCGACCAGGGTCTTGCCTTCGCCGGTCTTCATCTCGGCGATCCGTCCCCGGTGCAGCACGGCGCCACCGATGAGCTGGACGTCGAAGTGCCGCATCTTCAGCACGCGACGGCCGGCCTCGCGGACCACCGCAAAGGCTTCCGCCAGGAGATCGTCGAGGGTTTGGCCGGCGGCGAGCCGCTGCCGGAACTCCGCCGTTTTGGCCCGCAGCTGGTCGTCGGAGAGCTTTTCGATCTCCGGCTCGCGGGCGTTGACGGCGCCGACAATCGGGCGCAACCGTTTCAGGTCACGCTCGTTCTGCGTGCCGATAACCTTGGCGAGAAGCGTGTCTACAATCATCAGGGACGGGACGGATTCAATCGGGGTATCCGGTCATTCTACAACAACTGGCGGCCTCCGCGGCTGCCGCGAGGTCAGCGCACGCGGGGTGCAGAAGTGCGAAACCGGCGCGGCCGTTTCTTCCGCCTGAAGGCAGAAGCCACGGATCCACACGGGAAGCGACGGATTTGGGATGTGAAGCGACGGGCTTGGATAGGAGTCAGCGGCAGAGTCGGCCCCGGACCGATCAAGAGCAACGGATTTGACTGGGAGCGACGGATTGGTGTGGCCGCCGCGTCCTGCGCTCGTCGCTTCCGCCTTCAGGCGGAAGGACACGCAGCTTCGGTCCCTCGACCGGGGGAGCTTACTGACCGGCGAGAAGCTTGAGCGGGTTGGTCAGCCGGCCGTTCATCAGGATCTCGTAGTGGAGGTGGGCGGCGGTCGATCGGCCGCTCGACCCGACGTAGCCGATGACGTCGCCGCGGTGGACCTGCTGGCCGGCCAGCGCACCGAACCGCGAGAGATGCCCGTAGCGGGTCGTGATGCCGTAGCCGTGGTCGATGACGACGAGGTTGCCGTAGGTGCCGCTCGCGGCGGCCGTCGCGATGACGCCGTCGGCCGTCGCGTGCACCGGTTCCCCATAGTCAGCGGAGATATCGAGGCCGGGATGAAAATCGGCGTTCCCGGTGAACGGGTCGCGGCGCGTGCCGTACGCCGACGACAGCCAGCCGGCCACCGGCCAGATGGACGGGGTCGCCGAGGCGAGCGCCTGACGCCGTTCCACACCGCTTCGCACCAGATCCAGCCGCGACTCGAGGACGCCGAGCAGGTCACGGAGCACGCCCAGGGTCGTGTCGGGAGCGACGAACGCGCTCCCGAGCGAAGGAGCAGGCACGCTGCGGTCCGATCCGCCGCCGACCGCGCGCGATTTCACGATCGCCGGCAGTTTCTCCATCGCCCGGCTGACCGCGGGGTCAAGCGCAGCCTGGGCGCTGATGGCGCTGACCGCTGCCTGGAGCGAGGTGATTTCCTCCGCCAATTCACCGGTCGCGCCTCGGTAGCTGGCATTCTCGAGACGCAGCGCGACGTTCGATGATTCCAGCACGGCAATGACCGAGCGCGCGCTCAATCGAGCGCCGATCCCGATCAGGATGGGCAGGACGAACACGCACCCGAAACCGACCAGCACCGGCCGCAGCGCAATCGAAAAGCGGCGCACGACGCCGCTCGAGCGATCCGCGATGACAATGGAATAGCGCCGTGAAGCCAAGACCCTCCTGTACGATTGGGTCAGTCGTGACGTTGAAGCAGATGTGAGCCCGCGGAATGTATCACGGCTCCACAAGAGATGGAAGTCTACCGCAGGTTGTGGCAATATAGCAGGGCTAGTGGCGTGCAGCTTGCACTACAATGTCTCACACGCCGGAACGCGGCGAAGTACGCATCTGGTGCGTCTAATTGGGTAGGGGATAGGGAAATGAAGGCAGTTTTGTTACTCGCGGTCGTTCTCATCGGTGCGGCAACCGTCGTTGGATATGGTCGCGGAACCGTCATTGACACAGTTGTCTCGCGCAGTGCGTCAACCGAGCCCGGAGCGCTTCTCCTTTCGGGCGGAGCATTGCTGGGACTCGCCGGCGCCGTCCGCCGCTACTCACTCTAATCATCCGACACAGCCCCACCGCGGGCTGTCCTGTCGCGCACGCAAGTCACTCCCCCCGAAATTGCAGCGCTTCGGCCAGGTGTGCGGGAGCAATGGCGTCCGCCTCATCCAGATCGGCAATGGTTCGCGCCACCCGCAGCACGCGATCGTGACCGCGGGCGGTCAGCGCGAGTCGGGTCAGGGCCGCGTCGAACAGGCTGCGGGCGGCCGCCGCAAGCGGGGTGCGGGCTCGGAGCTCGCGTCCCTGCAGCCGCGCGTTGAGTACCCCGTCCCGCTCGATTTGCCGGCTGCGCGCCGCGATCACCCGCCGGCGGATCGCCGCCGAACTCTCCCCGCCGGCTGACCCGCTCAATTCCCGCGCGCGCAGGGCAGTCACCGGCACCGCGAGATCCATCCGGTCGCGCAGCGGGCCCGACAGCCGGGACGCGTACCGCGCGATCTGCATCGGCGAGCAGCGGCACGGCCTGGCTTCATCGCCGTAGTACCCGCACGGACAGGGGTTCATCGCGCCAATCAGCATGAACCGGGCCGGGAACACGACCGTCCGCGCGGCCCGCGCGATACGCACGCACCCTTCCTCGAGCGGCTGGCGCAACACCTCCAGCACATGACGGCTGAATTCCGCCATCTCGTCGAGAAAGAGCACCCCGTGGTGCGCGAGGCTGATTTCACCCGGCCGCGGGTTGGTCCCGCCGCCGACCAGCGCGACATCGGAAATCGTGTGGTGCGGTGCGCGGAACGGGCGGTCGGCCAGCAGCCCGTGCCCGGCGATCAGCAGGCCGGCGACCGAATGAATCGAGGTGACCTCCAGCGCCTCGTCGAAGACGAGCGGCGGCAGGATCCCCGCGACCCGCCGCGCCATCATGGTTTTGCCCGAGCCGGGCGGCCCCACCATGAGCGTGTTGTGCCCACCGGCGGCGGCGATCTCGAGCGCACGCCGCGCCAGCGCCTGGCCGTGCACATCGCCGAAATCGCCGCCCGCGTATTCGCGCCGGACCGGCGCCGGGGTAACTCCGTCGTCTGCAGAAGCTGCCCGGAAGGCGGCTGGATCGTTGAGCGCCGCGACCGCCTCGATCAGGGACCTGACTGGATAGAGCTGCAACCCTTCGACGACCGACGCCTCGGCGCGATTCGGCCGCGGGAGCACGAGCCCGCTGAACCGCTCGCGCCGGGCCGCCGCCGCGATCGGCAGCACGCCGCGCGCCGGCTGGATGCCTCCGTCGAGCGACAGTTCTCCGAGGAGCATCACGTCGTCCACATTCCGACGGGTCACGCAGCCGGTGGCCGCGAGGACCGCGAGCGCAATCGGGAGATCGAACGACGAGCCCGCCTTCCGCAGGTCGGCGGGCGCCAGGTTGACGGTGACGTGATGCTCCGGGAAGTCGAAGCCGGAGTTTCGAATCGCACTGCGAACGCGGTCGCGGCTCTCGCGCACACTGACGTCCGGTAGCCCGACCATCGTGAAGGCCGGGAGCCCGAACGACACGTCCACCTCGACCTGCACCTGGCACGCCTCGATCCCGAACACCGCTGCCGTTCGTACGCATGCCAGCATGCGCACGGGAGTGCAAGCGGCGAGACAGGCATATTCCGGCCGGAATCTGTTGCTACGCGGTCAAAGGGTGCAGATTCGGCCGTGCGCGCTACCGCCAGGGAGTGCGGATAGGGGAACGGGTGTGTTTGAAGGCGGTCCGTGAAGGACCGCCAGAACTGGGGAAGGCGTCGGGCGGAGATCCCGCCCTGCGGGACCGACGCTACCGCGCGCTGACGCTGGCGATCTTGAGGCGCGTGCCCGCGAGGAGTGCGTTGCCGCGCAGCCTGTTCAGGCTGCGGATCTTGTCCACCGTCGTGTCGAAGAGTTGAGCGATCGCGAAGAGCGTGTCCCCGCGCTTGACGCGGTAGACGATCTGCCCCTGTCCGCGCGTCGATGCCTCCGGGACCGTTGCCGAGCCGGTCAGCGACCGGGAGGCCACTTCCGACGGAGCGGTGCGTTCGGTCCGGGCTGCCAGCAGGGTCGCAGGAGCGCGTGGAATGATCAGCTCCTGACCGACACGGACGCGCGAGGTGATCGACAGGTTGTTCGCCTCCGCGAGATCGATCCGGCTGACCTTCAGCTTGCGCGCGACGGTCGAGAGCGTCTCCGCCCCCTTCACGGTGTACCACTTGAGCGACGTCATGTCGGACGGCGAGGCGTCAGCCAGGCGCGCCTGGAATCTCGCTCCGGTCCCGGTTGGGACCTTGAGCTGGAAGTCCGCGTACTTAACCGGCGTCGTCCATCGGCGCAGCTCGGGGTTGAGGGTCTGGATCTCGTCGATCGACACCCCCGTCCACTCCGCGACGCGGCGCAGATCGATGGCGCGCGGTACCGACACCTTGTCGTATTCGATTGGGGCGTGGGCGACGATGTCGAATCCGTACTGCGCCGGGTTCTTGGCGACCACCATTGCGGCCAGGATCAGCGGCACGTACTCGCGGGTCTCCTTGGGCAGATACTTCGTGGTCTCCGAGAGACCCCAGAAATCTCCCTCGCCCGACTTCTTGATCGCGCGCTGCACGCGTCCAGGGCCGCCGTTGTAGGCGGCGAGGACCAGGTTCCAGTCGCCGTCGAACATCCTGGAGAGGGTTTTCAGGTACTTCGCGGCCGCGATGGTCGATTTCTCCGGATCCGAGCGCTCGTCCACGTACCAATCGTGATGGAGGCCATTTTCCTTGCCGGTGGCGGTCATGAACTGCCACGGTCCCTTGGCGCTGGCCTTGGAGAGGGCGTTGGGCTTGAAGCCGCTCTCGATAATCGGGATGTAGGCGAGATCGAGCGGCAGCCCTTCGGCCCGGAAGACGCTCTGGATCATCGGCAGATACTTCGTGCCGCGCGTCAGGCCATCCTGGATGAACTCGCGCAGGCGCCCCTGGAACATCTCGACGTACGCCAGCACCTTGGAATTCTGCGCGATCGGCACGTCGTGCTGATTCGCGGCGAGGTCGGCCTTGACGGCTTCGGTCGTCTGCGCGTCGGCGTCCGGCTTCGGAAACGTCGCGATTTTCAGCAGTTCGTCGATCGACGCCGGCTCGTATTTCTTCTCGGCGAAGCCGTCTCCCTGGGCGAGCGCCGTCACTTCGTAGGCGTTGATGCGATCCACGAGGCGATCGAAGTGCTCACGCATGCGCGCATCGGTCCGTGCGCCGTAGGGGGACTCGAGCATCACGTCCACGGCGCGATCGAACTCCACGCGTGCCCGTTCGAGGTGCCCGACTTTCAGCTCGCGCTCGCCGGTTTCGAAATGGGCCTGGGAGCTTTCGATCAGCCGGGTAATCGGGTCAACGGGTGGGGGAACGACGACTTGAACGGGAGGGGATAGGGGCGGCGGCGGAAGCGTCATGGCTGCCACCTGCGGCTTCGGGTTCGAACCGCAACCGGCGGCGGCCACGGTCACTCCGGCGGCCGCCAATGCCTGCAGCCATGCACGAGTCGTCATTTGGGCGCTCCCGCGAGGATCCTCCGATTCGTGCGGCGCATCGGCGCGTCGAGCGATCCGGGAGTCCTGTTGAGGTCGCCCCCCGCGGGGGGCTCCCGTGTTTCTTTCGACAGCCAGCCGTGCTGCTGGTGCCGGTAACCGTTCTGATGACAGCGGACTCGCCCGACCGGTCAAGTCTGTTTCGGTCGAGCCCGGAGAAAACCACCGGACGCCTAGAAATGCATCCGCCGACGGAACCCCGTCTATTTCTCGGAGCCCGAGCATAGCACCGCCTGACCCGACTGGTCAAGCTAACCCCAACGTACTCAATAGTAAGCGACGGTACCTGGCTTCAGTTAGACGATCGGTGCGGCTGGCTGGCCGTCAGCGCGGCCAGCTCGCCTGGATGAAGATCCGATGCTGCTCGCCGAGGTCCCGCGCCGCCGGCGTCACGCTCGTCCGTTCTCCGAGCACGATCGTGCGCCCCTGCCGCATCGCCTGACGCACGTCGTCTTCGCAGACGAACTCGGCGGGCTTGTCTGAGGCGCTCGGTTTCGGCGGCTCGAAGGCCGGCGCGTTGATCGGCAGCGTCGGCGGAGCAGATGCCGGTGGCGCCGGCGCCGGAGCGGGGTCGCGCGCCGGCGAGACGGCTGCGGTCGCCGGGGGCGTGTAGCCGCGTGACGCGAGGAACTGATCGATCCGGCGCGCCAGTGGTTCCGCCGCGATGCCTCCCGGCACTCGTGGCGGAGTCGGAGCCTTGGGCAATGGTATCCCCTCTACCGGTGCGGGCGCCTGGGCGCGAACGGGGGCCGGGTTCGTCTCGTAGGCCAGCCGCTTGATGTTCAGCAGGTGGCGCGGAGAGATGTTGTCCGAGGTGATGTTGCCGCCGTAGCCGCCGCAGCCGAGCGTCATCGACGGGTCCAGCCCGGTCGTCATCCCAATCGACCCCAGCGTAGTCGGTGTGTTGACGACGATGCGGAAGGCCGGTTTCTTGAGGCCGAACTGGAGGATGACGTCGTCGTTGCGCGAATGGATGGACATCGTATGCCCCATCCCGCCGTAGCGCAGGATCTGCTTGCAGCGCTCGCACCCCTGGCGCCAGTCCTGGACCACGTAGAACGAGAGGACGGGGCAGAGTTTCTCGATCGACAGCGGAAAATCCCGGCCGACACCGGCCAGCTCGGCGATCAGCACGCGCGTACCGGGGGGCACCGAAATGCCGGCCTGCTGCGCGATGTAGATGGCCGAGCGCCCGACCAGCTTCGGGTTCGGCAGTCGCTGGGGCGTGACCAGGAGGCGGCCGAGCACCTCGGTGTCGGCGGCCGAGAGAAAATGCCCGCCGTTCGCGACGAACTGGCGCTTGACCTCGCCGACGAGCGGCGCGTCGCAGACGACCGAATTCTCCGACGAGCAGAGCAGTCCATTGTCGAAGGTCTTCCCGGTCACGATGTCGCGCACCGCCTTGACGACGTCGGCGGTGGACTCGATGTAGGCGGGCGCATTGCCGGGCCCCACTCCATAGGCCGGCTTGCCCGCGCTATAGGCCGCCCGGACCAGCCCCATGCCTCCGGTGGCGAGGATGACGGCGGTTTCACGCGCCTTCATCAGCTCCTGGGTGCCCTCGAGCGTCACCGTGGTCATCCAGTTGATCGACCCGTCGGGCGCCCCCGCGCGGCGCGCCGCTTCGTGCATCACCTCGGCGACCCGGGTAATGCACCGCGTCGCGGACGGGTGCGGGCTGATGACGATCGGGCACCGCGCCTTCATCGCGATCAGGATTTTGTAGATGGCGGTCGAGGTCGGGTTGGTGGACGGGACGATCGCCGCGACGACGCCGAAGGGCTCCGCGATCTCGATGACCTTGCGGTCGTCGAGCCGGCGAATCACGCCGACGGTTTTCATCGGCCGGATGAAGTCGTAGACCTTCTGGGAGGCGAAGAGATTCTTCTGGACCTTGTCTTCGACCACGCCGAAGCCGGTTTCCTCGTGGGCGAGGCGGGCGAGCGCGCCAGCCTGCGGCGTGACGGCGGCGGCCATCGCGTCAACGATCGCGTCGATCTGGTCCTGGGACAGCTCCGCCAGCGCCGGCGCAGCCTCCTTGGCGCGGCGCGCCAGCGTACGGGCTTCGCTGATCGAGGTCAGGTCGCGATCGGTCTGGGCCGTGGGCTGAGCCATGCGTGACCGACGGTGGGGTTACGACGCCTTCGCGTCCTTCGGCTTCGGCAGGATCTTCTCGACCTCGGCGTGCGGGCGCGGAATCACGTGAACCGACACGAGCTCGCCCACGCGCCGTGCGGCGGCCGCGCCGGCGTCGGTCGCGGCCTTGACGGCCCCGACGTCGCCGCGCACCATCACGGTCACGAAGCCGGCGCCGATGTATTCCTTGCCGACCAGGATCACGTTGGCGGCCTTGACCATCGCGTCAGCGGCTTCGATTGCGCCGATGAGCCCCTTTGTTTCGACCATTCCCAGCGCTTCGAGCATCTGCTGAATCCTTTTGAACGAACTGAACGCTAGCATATTGCAGTACCTCGAACAACTGCGGTACCATTCGCGCCGGCTCCGTTGCCGCGTTCAGCGCGCGTGTCCTATCCGGCCTTCCGCCGTGGGCGAGGATTCGGCACCCGCGGCGGCATCGCGGTGGCCGGTCAGGCGGACCTCTCGCGGTCTGGCTGAAGCCGGAGAACAACCGTGCAGGTTTTGCCGGAAAAATAATGAAGATGCGTAGCCCCGTGTCAGTCCTGGCGTGCGCCGTCGCCGTGCTCGCCCTGTCGTCCTCCTGCGGCCGGAAAGAGGTCCAGGAGCCGGCGGTGGCGACGCCGTCGCTCACGCTCAGCCACGACAAGGTGCCGATCGGCAGCCCG
>JBDTSX010000168.1:0-8501 GCA_039930925.1 Acidobacteriota bacterium
CCGACCTTCTTCCCGTCCTCGAGCGCCGCATCGACGGTCATGCCGTCTCGCATCGCGCGCCGGATGGCCCAGAACGCGCCGACTCGGATCGCCGCGGTGCAATGGATGAACATCGGCCGGTTGGCAGGGTCGTCGGTCAGGCGGAGGAACTCATCTGCCTGGGCCGCGGTCGGCGCGGTGTAGACGACCGGGATGTTGAAGTACTGCATCCCGGCCTTCTCCACTGCCGCCTGTTCTTCGTCGGCGCGCTGCTCGCCGGGCGTTCGTAGATTCAGCACCGCCTTGACGCCGTCCGCCTTGAGCTTCGCGAAGTGCTCGAGGCGCGGCTGCCCCCCGGTGCAGAAGTCCGGCGTGACCTGCAGGAAGGCGCGAATCGGCGGGAGGTCCTGCCCGGCCGCCGCCTGGCTCGGCTTGGCCGCCGATCCCTGAGCGGCGACCCCGATGGCGGCGCCGATCAGGGCCAGGGCGGCGACGACAACAGCGGCTGGCGCCTTCATGCCCGGACAGCCGCAGCCGCCTGCCGCTGGCGCGTCCCGTGCGGCACGATCCCCAGCAGGCGCTCGATCAGCATCAACTGCGCGCGATGATGCATCTCGTGCTCCTTGACCGACATCAGCATCTCGAACCGGGTCTTCTGGGCCGGCTGAATCGGCGGCGGGAACGACACGGTCTGCGCCAGCGTCGCGGAGTCGAGCCCCGCGACAAAGGCGGTAAACCGTTCGCCGTGCTCCTTGAGGGCCGCGACGATCTGATCCTTGGTCCCGAGTGTCTGCTCCTCAGTCGCCGCCGCGGCCATCCTGGTCTGGAACATCGCAAAGGTGGTCGCGGTGATGCCCGCCCCGTGCAGCGCGATCTGCCAGTCTGGTGACACCGCAATGTGGGCGAGCATCTCGCCGACACTCTTCACGTCGGCGGTCGCCTTGTAGCCGTACTGCTCCGCGGGGATGTCCTCCGCCACCGCAATCGTGTTCTTTCGCACGGTGTTGAAACTGTCCACGAGCTCTTTCGCGCCATACATCATGCAGGTCTCCATTCTCCAGAGATAAAATCGACGGGATGGAGTGTACCACCGAGCAGAGTGTCCCGATCGAGAGCGGGTGAACAGCAGCCGGCGCGCGCGTCGCCAGACGAGCCCTGCGGCGTACGCGGAGTGACGGGCGTTCCCGATCCGGGGCGCAACCGGACCGGGACGAGCGTTATCGCGCCAGCTGGATCGAGCTCGCGACCTTGAGGAACACGGGGGCGTAGGCGTCGAATTCCGAGTCGGGCGCGACGCCGATGACGTAGAACAGCGTCCCGTCCTGCAGGGTGGTGGTGAACAGGGCAATCCGCTCCGGTCGGCCGGTCGCATCGGACACATTCGAGAGCACGGCGTGGAGGCCGTCCCGGTTGCCGATCGTGGCGCGCGTGTAGCCGGACCCCTGACTCAACCTGGGGTTGGCCTGCTTGAGCGCGTCGATCAGTTCGCCGGTCGCGGTCTGGAGGTCGTGGGCCTCGTTGCGCGACACGCCGGCTTCGATCCCGTGCGTGAACACGCTCTGCTGCCCCGCGGTCCCGTACGCGCCGTCCGGCGCGAAGGTGACGGAATTGTTCCCGGGCAGCTCACGCCAGTTCGACGGAACACTGACGCGGAAGATGTTTCCCTCCGCGTAGCTCTTGAACGACGACGAGGGCCGGGCGACGTTGCCGGTGATCGGAGCGCCGGCCGGCGCACCGGAGGGGGCCCGGCTGGACGCATTCTTCGTCGCCTCTTCAGTCGAGGGCGCGGGCGGCAGCTGTCGCAGTCGCGCCTTGACGCTTTCGAACGCGGCGGTACTGTGGACGGGATTCGTGACCCGCAGCGACTTGGCTTCCTGGAGGATGTAGGCGTAGCGATTGCCGGGGTCCGGATGGTCGCTGAGCCACTGGGGTCCGCCGGGCCCTCCCTGTTCCTGAATCGTCTTGAACATGTTCGCCATGTCCACCGGGTCGTAGCCGGCGCGCGCCATGTTCTGCGATCCGAGGATGTCTGCCTGCCTCTCGTACTCGCGGCTGAATCGCAGGAACGCCGTGCCGAGACCGAACTGGGTGCCCTGCGCGATCAAGCTGCCGGTGCGTCCGCCGACAATCGCGCCGAGGACTGCACCCGCGATCGTGCCGACCTGATACTTGGTCGCCTTGGTCGCCTGCGCTGTCCCATGACGGAGCATCACGTGGCTGATCTCGTGGGCGATGACTCCCGCGACTTCCCCTTCGTTCTTGGCCGCCTCGATCATTCCCCGGTTGACGTACATCGGCCCGCCCGGCAGCGCGAACGCGTTGATCTCTTTGACGTTGACAACCTTGAACGTGTAAACGAACTCGGGATGCTGCATCTCGGGCGGGATCGCCTGCACCAGCTTGCGGCCGACGTCCGACACATACGAGCTGATGTTGTCATCGCGCAGCAGCGGGAGCTGCTGTTCGACCTGCGCGGCCGCTTCGCGACCGAGCTGCACATCCTCTTTCGGCTGGTACTTGTTCTTCGGCGCAGTCACCTTGGTCTGCGCACCCAGCTGCGCCGAGAAGAGGGCGACCAGAAGGGCCGCCTGCAAGGGCCGGCCGGTCAAACGCATCGTCATCGGAAAACGGGGCACTCGCACGCTCCAATCTGGACTCCGGCACCAGAGCCCGTTCACAGCCGGGCCCCGCGACGGCTCCTACTAGCCTATGCGGAATTCATGCCCGATTCTATGGCACTATCCTGCCAATGTTGTTTGCCACGGCGACCCTCGCACGGCGAATCGAGGATGCGGAAAGCACACTGATTGCTCATTTTGGGCGTTCCGCGCGACCGCGGGCGGGTGAACTGCCCGTGGTCGTCACGAGCATCGGGGGCGGCACGGCGGTAATCGCCAGGCCTGGCGCGCCGTTCAACAAGATCGCCGGTCTCGGGTTCGCACCGATTGACGAAGCGGCCCTGGCGGAAATCGAGCGCGAGTTCGAGCGCCGGAAGATGCCGGTCCGGGTCGAGCTCGCGTCGCTCGGCGACCCGGCGATCGGATCCCTGCTTACGCGTCGCGGGTACGCACTCTCGGGCTTCGAGAACGTCCTCGGACTGGCGGTGCAGGAGGAAGAATTCGCCGCGGCGGATGTCACCACGGAGGCCGACAGCGCGCACGCGACCGTCGCCGCATCCGCCGATCAGGGCATCGGCGCGGTGTCCGTGAGACGCTGTGCGCCGGAGGAAGCAAGCCAGTGGCTCCACGTCGTGGGCGAGGGCTTTGCGCACCCTGACACCTTCGACGGCCCGGCTCCATCGGAGGTCTTCGATCGCAGCGAGATCGATCGCGCGCTCGAGGACACGCGCGATGTCGAAGAGGTCGTGCGCTACCTTGCGACGCGCAGCGGCCAACTTGCGGGAGGTGGTGCGATGCGGTGCTGGAAGGGAGTCGCGCAGCTCTGTGGCGCGGCAACGCTGCCGGCACATCGCCGCCACGGCGTGCAAACCGCCCTGCTGCGCGAGCGTCTTGCGGACGCCGGCCGCGATGGCTGCGACGTGGCTGTCGTCACGACCGAACCGGGATCACGCTCCCAGGAAAACGTCCAACGCCAGGGATTCGCGCTGCTCTACACGCGCGCCGTCCTGATCAAGAGCTGACCGCCGAATTCCGCCAGGCGATTGAAAACTGGAGCTGGATCGATCGTGGCGATCGACCCAGTTCCTTGCGTGCGTCGTGCTATTACCTTCCGCCCGCCGGACAGCTGCCGCCGCCGGGAGCTTCCTTCACAGAGCTGACGCGCAGGGTGGGCATGCTACCCGACATTCCCTGCATTCCCGACATGCTGCCCGAGCCGCCCGCCATCGAACCCGACGCGCTGCCGGTTGCGCTACCCGTCGCCCCCGAGCCCATCGAGCCGGCGCCCGTGGAACCCGCGCCAGTGGAACCGGTCGCGCTACCCGTCGAGCCAGCGCCGCTGCTCGTCGTGCCGGTAGCAGAGCCGGTGCTGCCGCCGCTCATGCCCGAGCCACCCGCGCGATTTTCGACCGTTCCCGTGACCTGAACCCGCTTGTTCACGAGCTTGGTGAAATCGCCCGAACTGCCCACGAGGCGGTACCCGCTGTGCGCCGACATGCCCATGGCGCCGGTGCCGGCCGCGCTGCCCGTGGTGCCGGTCCCGGTGGCGCTCCCCGCTGCGCCGCTACCGGTCGCCGTGCTGCCCGTTGCGCTGCCGGTTGTGCCGCTACCGGTGGCCCCGCTGCCCATCGCCGATCCAGACCCCGAACCACTCGCCGAGACATTGGTCAGGATGAACTCACCGCCCGAACGCGAGGACGACGAGGAGCCCGAGGTGCTGGTCGCGCCAGACGTGGACGCACTGCCGGACTGCAGGCACCCGGTGATCGTGACCGGCTGTCCGCTGGCGGAACTTCCGCCGGTCGATCCGGTCTGACCCGCTGTCGGGTTGACCGACTGCGCCGACACTGCAACGGCGAATGCCGCAGCCCATACCGAGCCGATGATAAATTGACGTCCCATTCAAACCTCCTCAGCTGTATTTCTGTTGCCGAACTTCCGTACGATGAATTGCAAAGACAAGGCCCACTTTTATGGACCGGATTGTTTGCCCGTCGGAGTGCTCACACGGAATAGCCGCGTAGGATCGACATACAGCGTCTGCACATGTCTCATCGCCCGCGGCCCGGGCGGGACCTCATCGCTAGAGGAGCGCGCCGCCGCGGCATGCCGTCACCACTTGTGGATCTCGTCGGTAGAGAACTGTCGTGGTCGGTGAAGGCGCGCGCCACGCGCGGAGGGCCGGTTGCGGGCCGATATCGCTGGGCGAGTCTATCGCTGCAGTCGGAGCAGGAGCAGCGCCATGCGCTTGGTCTGCGATGGCAGCGTGGTCAGGTCCGCGGTTTCATTCACCGTGTGATCGTCGTGCCCCATCAGCCCGACGCCGTCGATGATCGACGTCACTTCCCCGGCGACGAACGAGACATCGGCCGCGCCCGCGCGATCGGGACTCACCGCGGTGACCGGTCCGAACCCGAGATCCTGGCTCGCCTGATCGTAGAGCGCGAGCAGCCTGGCGTTGCCCTCGGTCGGCGCCATCGGCGGGTATCCCTCATCGAAGGTGATGGCCGCCTCTGTGTGAGGCAACGACTTCCTCACGATCTCTTCCATCGTCTGCCGCGCCTGCTCGAACTGTTCCCTCGAGAGCGCCCGGAGATCGCCCGAGGCCACCGCGTGCTCGGCGATCACGTTCCCCTTGCCGAACGCCGAGCCTCGTAACTGCACGGCGTCGAATTCGACGGTCGTCCCGCCGAGCATCACACCGGGATTGAAGGTGAGGTGCGCCTGTCCGGCCATCTGCTCCCGGAAACCGTTGAGGATGCGCGCGATCTCGAACACGGCGCCGTACCCGATATCCTCGCGGAAGATTTGCGACGAGTGAGCGGGGGTGCCCTTCACCCTGAGTGTCCACCCGGTCGTCCCCCGCCGTGCCGTCACCGCGACCTTCGGATCACCCGGTCCATCTTCGAACCCGATCGCGAACTGCGCCCCTTTGGCCGCCGCCACGAGCGCGGCGCGCGCGAGTGCCAGCGGCTCGCCTGAATCCTCTTCGTCGCCGGTCATGACGACGACGAGGTTCATGTTGGTCAGCGCGCCAGTCGCCCGCAACGCCTTCAAGGCGGAGAGCATGACGACGTCGCCCCCCTTCATGTCGATGATGCCGGGGCCGCGCGCGGTGCGGTCGTCGACGCGCGTGAACGCCTGGAAGGGGCTGTCCCGTTCGAAAACCGTGTCGAGGTGGCCGATGAGCAGGATGCGCGGGCCGGGGCCCGGGTGCTCCGCGACGAGATGCCCCGCGCGCTTGAATGCGGCGCCGTCCACCCAGCGGGTCGTGAAGCCGAGCGCATCGAGCTCGGCGCCAAACACCCGGCCCATTTCGCGAACGCCCTCGAGGTTCTGCGTCCCGCTGTTGATGTTCACCACCCGCTCGAGCAGCGCGAGTGCTTCATCGTTGTGCGCGTCGACATGGCCGGCGAGCGCGCGCTCGGCTGGCGTGAGGCGATTGTCTGATTGCATGAATGGCAGCAGGAACAGAAGCGTGGCGAGGGACAGTGCGGGAGCAGTCATGGTGGTTGATCATACGCGTGGCGGGCCCGATGACCTGCCGGTCCGTACCCACGCCGTCATGATGCGGCCGAGGCTTCCGACCCGCAGTCCGTCCGAACGGCCGGCGAAGTAGAGGCGATTCAGTGCCTCCGGCCCGGCGTCGGAGACATCGCTGAATCCGATCGCACGCAGATCGTCGACCAGCCGATCCGGATCAAAGAACGTCAGCCACGGCTCCCCCGCCGCGCTGACCCGCGCCGCCATGGCGTCGAAGACCATGCGCTGGATCCGGTTCAACCGGTCGGGATCGACGCCATAGTCGAAGACGACTCCCCCGCCTCCGATCGCCATCCGGGCAATCGTCCGCAGTGTCGTCATCGCTGCCTCCCGCTTCAAGTACGGAGTGACTCCGAGCCACGCAAAAAATACCGGCTGGTCTGGATGGCAGCCGGCACGGGCCAGTTCGACGGCGAGGTCGTCGTGCTCGAAATCAACCGGGACAAAGGTAAGCGCGGCGGGAATTTTTATCCCGGCCTCCAGCAGACGCTGCCGCTTCCACCCTTGCGTGGCGGGATGGTCCACCTCGAACACGCGGAGCTCGGGTTGATGCGACCGATAGGCGAAGGTGTCCAGGCCGGCGCCGAGGATCACGTACTGCCGGAGCCCGCCGGCGACCGCGCCAGCCAGCTGATCTTCGGCCATCCGGCTTCGAGCGGCGAAGAACGCGCGGAGAAATGGGGACACTCGGCCGCGTTCGAAGCTGCCGGCATCCGATCGCAGCGCCGCGGCCATTTCGTTGCCGAGAATAGGCAAGGCGAGGGGGTCGCGGAACACGGGGGGCTGGTCGAGCAGCTGATGCGCGGCTCGACGCATCGCGACGCGCAAGGCGGTATGACTCGGCTGCCCCTCCTGCATGAGCCGCTACCGGGTCCTGCAGGTGAAATTGGCGGCGTCATCCGTGCTGCCGGCACCTTGGTACGCGGCCGTTTGCGGATAGGGACAGAGCGGGCGTGTGCGGGCGACCTTCCCGTCGCGAACCATCGACGCCTCGAGCGCGGCGGGCGGACGCCCGCGTTCAACCCACGCTTCGAGCGCCGTCATCGGGTCGAAGGTGTTCGGCCCCTCGCCGCCGCTGCAGTGTGCCATGCCGGGCACCATGAACAGTCGATAGGAATTGTCCGTCGCCGCGCCGCCGACCCGATCGACCACGCGATCGTAGTACTGCACGCTGCTGCCGGGGGAAATCTGCGGATCGTTCCAGCCGTGGTACTGAAGGAGTTTGCCTCCACGCCCGAAGAACGGGCGCAGGTCCGGGTCGAGCGCGTTGATGGCGCTCCCCTCGCCTTCTTCAGCGCGGACCACGTCCACATCGAAGTCGAACTGCCGCGGATCCCACTGCGGGTTCTTGAACACGACATATCGGAAATGATCTCGGCCGATCGCGAATGGCTGGGGACCTCCCCATGTGGCCCAGCCGAGCTCGCTGCCAGGCTCGAGGCCTGTGATCAGTCGGCCGCTCTGCGGATTTTTCGCGCCTGTGTAAATCCTGCGCGCCGCGTCCACTTGTTGACGGGTCAGACAAGGAGAATCCGCTGCGCCGGAGCACTGGAGCACAGCCGGATCGAACGTGCACGCGCGGGGATTTTCCAGCACCCCATCGGTGACGCCGTCCCGCGCGTCGCACGCCGCGAGCACGGCGCGGTGCAGGAGTCGGTACTGGTCCGACGAAATGTTGCTCGCCTCGTCCCTGTGGAGGATCTGCCCGACCCGCATCGACTGCGCCGCCCTTCCGGTCCAGTCCGAGGCCGGTGCGCCGGCGACAATGCCGTCGAAGTCTGCGGGAAACTGCTGGGCCTCCTTCAATCCCTGCCTGCCGCCTGCCGAGCAGCCTCTCCAGTAGGAGAAGGACGGCGCCTTGCCGTAGTGGGCGGAGACCACCTGTTTGGCCGCGACGGTCATTTCATGGACCGAGCGAGACGCGAAGTCGACGAGCTTTTCGGGATGGCCAAGTGCGAACTCGGCAGTGCTGCCGGCGTGCCCGGTGTCGGTGGAGCTCGCCGCATAACCGTGCCCGAGCGCGGCCGCCATCGCCGGGTAGGCGATCGCGCCGCTCCATCCGCCATTGCCAACCGCCTGGAACTTGCCATTCCAGTTCGCCGCGGGAAGCCAGATCTCGATCTTGATATCCGAATCGCGCGTGGGCGTCAGGGTCGCGGCAACCCGGCAGAACGGGGGCAGGGTCGCAAACACGGCGTTCTGCGCGGCCTGTCCTCCGGTTCCGCCGGGCAGAACGAACGCCCCGGGCGCGACGGACTCGGCGCGCGTAATCGTGGCGCCGGAGATTGCCAGCGACGTCAGCTGCTCGCAGGACCCGGCAGCGGCGAGGGGGAAACGCGCCGCCGCGGCGGCCAGCAACAG